>CAZTAB010000302.1:0-8841 GCA_964611475.1 uncultured Verrucomicrobiota bacterium
CTTTTTCCTTGGAAACGGCGGGACCCTGAATCAGATCCGATTTCTCCATCCGATGAAGGTGTTCCAAGAGTACCACGAGGAAAGCGGCAAGAGTGTCTTCGATGCCCACTACATTCCCCCGGGTCAAGCCGGGGATGAGGACTTGGCCATGGTCCACGACCTGCTCGCGGCGCACGAAACGACGGCGCCGTTCATCTGCCGCAGGTTGATCCAGCGGTTTGTGACCAGCAATCCCAGCCGTGGATACCTGTACCGGGTTGCCAAAACATTCCGGGATTCGGGCGGGAATTTTGGTGAGGTGTACAAGGCCATCCTGCTGGATTACGAAGCTCGAAGCCTGGCGTTGATTGACCGGGTGGGGCATGGCAAGCAGAAGGATCCGTTGGTCCGGTTCACCCACCTGATGCGTTTTGTGAACACCGCGGCGCAGGTTCCGCTCTCCAGTTTTTCTTCCCATGGGTACCCTGCAGCCGAGCTGGCAAAGTTTCCTGCCAACGCGACAATCTTTCGCATGCGCAACAACATCGGAGAGGATTTCGGGCAGGAGGCGCAGAGCGCACCTTCCGTATTCAACTTCTTCCTGCCCGACTATGTCCAGCCCGGGGCGCTCGCATCTGCGGGCCTTGTTGTCCCGGAGTTCCAGCTCACCAGTGAAAGCCAGGTCTACGGTTGCATCGACTACATCTACGACCTCACGCTGCGCCGCGGTGGGATGCCTGGCCAGGGCCTGCCGCCCGGGCATCTGGACTCTGATGTCGACATGTTCGGGGATTATCTGCCGCTGCAGCGGGTTTATGACGATGCGTTGGCTCTCCCTGGTGCCACGGTGGAGACCGCGAGCGAGGCACTGGTCGATTACCTGGACCTCGTGTTTTACGCGGGGCACCTCAAGGCAAAGTTCGCAGGCGAACCCGAGCCCAACCCCAGAAGCCTGATGCTGGAATCAACCATCAATTTTGGGAGCGTAAGACGCGTGTTGAACACCGTCTACATCATGTTGAATACGCCGCAATACGCCATTCACAAGTAAAGAACGGGGAGACGGACCATGAGCCATGCCAGAAAATCCTCACAGGACATCCACCGGAGGGAGTTTTTCCGCCAGTCGGCCTGCGCTGCGCTTGGTGTCACAGGGGTGGTCAACATGCTGGCGAACCTGCGGCTGGTGGGCGCCGCCATGGCGCAGAATCCAGGCTCCTCGTACAAGGCTTTGGTCTGTCTTTTTCTCAACGGCGGAAACGATTCCACGAACATGCTAGTTCCGAAGAGCGGACAGCTGCGGGCCGATTACGATCTGCACCGTGGCATCCTCGCCATTCCATCCGGTTCGCTGCATGACCTGTTTCCGGAAAACGAAACCAGGCCGTTTGGAATGCACCCACGGTGCGATGCCCTGGCGGCGCTCTTCAACCAGGGCGATTTGGCCTTTGTCAACAATGTCGGAACGCTCTCGTACCCAATCGAAACCCGGGAAGAGTATCTCCAGAAACTGATCCCGGTTCCGCCCCGGCTTTTTTCACATTCGGACCAGCAGGTGCAGTGGCAGAGTTCGGTTCCCGACAAACCGTTCACCAGCGGATGGGGTGGTCGAATCACCGATCTGCTTCACTCGGCAACGAATCCGGGGTCTGCCGTGTCGATGTCGATTTCGCTCGACGGGAAGAATAGTTTCCAGGCGGGAATGAATCCTGCCTCGAACCAGTACATTCTCAACCCCGCCGGGGTCTCAAGCCTGAAGGGGTATGGCGCCAACTATCAGAATGCCCTCAACCCGGACGATACGTACAAGGATACCGACGCCGGCTGGCGCTTCCGCGCGTTTCGGGAGACCATGCGCCTCGTGCACACCAATCTGCTGGAGGACTCGTTCAGCGACACGGTGATGACCGCTCTGGATACGGAGGGGGTCGTCGGTGCCGCGGTGACCGCCGCTGCACAGGTTGAGGCAAACCTCGACTTCACCTTTGACGATGTTTTTACGAGCAACCATGCGGACACGGACCTGGGCGACCAGTTGAAAATGGTTGCCCGGCTCATTGCTGGCCGCGATCCCCTGGGAAATGCCTCGCAGGTCTACTTCGTCCAGGTGAGAGGATACGACACGCATCAGGATCAGCTCGCGGCCCATGATCTTCTTCTCGGCGAATTGAATCACGGGCTCAAGGCATTTTGGGATGCGCTGAACATCATTGGTGACCAGGATCGCGTCCTCACCTTTACCGCCTCGGATTTCAATCGCACGCTCACGCCCAACGGGCAAGACCCACAGGACGGAGCGGATCATGCATGGGGTGGGCACCAGATGGTTCTGGGCGGCATGGTGAAGGGAAAGAACTTCTACGGGCACTACCCGGACCTTGCGGTGGGCAAGGGCCTGGACGTGGATAACGATCGGGGTCGGTGGATCCCGACCACGGCGGTCGACCAGTACGCGGCAGTCCTCGCGAAGTGGATCGGCGTAGATAGCAATTCGATGGAGACGATCTTCCCCAACCTTCCGCGGTTTGACGATCCCTTCACCTCGAGCAGGGCACAGCTGGACTTTGTCGATTTTACGGTCTGACGGGGATCAGCCCGGATGAACTTGGCGGGCAAGGAAGGGTTTCTTTTGAGTGAGCATGGCCCCTGTCGAGGAATCCGGCGTGAGCAAGACCCTCACGCTGCCCGAGGGCAAGCGGTTCTACCGCTTCGCTCATTGATCCGAAAGAGAGCTCCCTCTTTCCCCTTTCCAAGGCCCTCCGGGGCCTCCAGAATTCCCGCGAAGCTCACAATCGAGAACCGGCTGTAGTGGCCCAGCAACTCTGTAATTGAGGGATTTGTTTTGTAACAAAATGTTACGGGATGCGTGTCACAACCCTCAAAACTCGCCCAAACCGTCCTTGCGGCCAAGTTTTGCAAGCTCCTGCTGTTTGTGTAATTGATTAAATTGAAGCAGTTTGCGAAAGAGGTTAGGTGTTATTCATTGTTCGATGCCTGATCCTGGCCGACCTGCAGGTCCGGCGGGGCCGTTGGGGGCGTGGTTCCAGCACATAACCTGACAGCTATGTCCCGCCCATGATTTGAACGGCATTTTCGCGCAGTACGTTCGCAATCCTTGGGTTATCCCAGCCCAAAGCGGTGAAAATCCGGTCGTGGTCGCTCAGTGCCGCAGGGATCTCGTCGCAGTGAACGTCGGTGCCGAACACAATTTTGCGGTGTGCGTCAGGCCAGAAGAAGGTTTCTTTGAACCACTCGATTGATTTTCCGCTGCGCCAGCCGTCCACTCGCCCAGACAAGTCCGCGTAGATATTTGGAAACATCCGGCACAGAGTCGCCGCCTCCTCATTCCAGCATACCCCGAGATGCGCGCAGATCATCCGGAGGCCCGGAAATTCATGACCAATGGGCTCCAGATGTATGGGGCGATAGTTCTCCGACCGGATCCCCTGGCCGGGCATGGGTGCGGGAGGATAGAAGGGCCCGGTGTGGAACAAGCAGGGCATGTCCAGCGCATTGGCGCGCTCGTAGACGGGAAAATATTCGGGATCGCTGTACGGCTTCCACGGCACATGGAATTTCAGACCGGCTAGGCCCGCATCCTTGAGCCGGTCTACGTCGCACGCTTCGCAGTCCCCGAGCCGAAGGTATCCCCAACCCCAGAACCTGTCTCCTTGCCTGCGTACGAGCTTTGCCAGGTCCCTGTTGTCGACCGCCTTTCCGTTGTATCCATGAAGAATAAAGATGTCCGGCACCAGGTCGCCCATGGCGATGAGGCCGACCCGTTCAATTCCGGACTGATCCATCTGCCGCAACAGGCGGTCGATATAGCCGTCTTCGTTGATCCAGTGGTGGTGAACGTCCCAGGTCGATGGCGCTGATATGCTCATGGCGAGGCGCCATCCCTTTGCATTCCATTCGTTATGTTATATCTGCAGCCCATAGCTCCTCGAGGATGGGTTTGCCGTGATCGAGGGGGGCGATCGTGGGTTCCGGCACGGGGGGATTGGAGCGGCTTCTCCCTGTCACCCCTGGCTGAAGCGTTCCCCAGCAGTCGATGAGTTCCACCACCCCGCAACGCGAACCTGAGGGATACATTCTTCATTGGTTCCTCATACCGAGCAGACTTGCGAAACGCAAGCCGAGGTTCCTTATAAATCCCCGGGGAGATTGTCCGAAGGATGCGCGGGCTCCTTCGCGTTGGACGCGCGGCAAGCTACTCGAGTAGGATGGCGGCATGCGTGGATCGCCTTCACCGTTTGATTGGTTTGACAAGGCCCGGTTCGGGCTCTTTGTCCACTGGGGCGTTTATTCGCTGCTTGGGCGTGGCGAGCAGGTATTGTTTCGAGAGCGCCTGAACCCCGCCGAGTACGAGCAGCTGGCGTCCCGTTTCAACCCGAAGAAGTTCGATGCTGATGGCTGGGCCCGTGCTGCACGGGATGGAGGGATGAAGTATGCAATTCTGACCACCAAGCATCACGACGGATTTTGCCTGTTTGACAGCGCGCTTACGGAATATTGTGCGCCCCGAGCCGCGGCGGGACGGGATTTTGTCGCGGAGTACGTGCAGGCGTTTCGCAGGCAGGGGCTACGCGTTGGCCTCTATTACTCGCTGGCCGATTGGCGTTTCCCTTCATATTTTGACGGCCCGGTAAAAGACAAGAGCGGATTTTCTGCATTTCGCGACTACACGTTCGAGCAGGTTCGCGAGCTCTGTACGAACTATGGGCGAATCGATCTACTCTGGTTTGATGGCGGTTGGCCACACGATGCCGCTGCCTGGCAGTCGGAGAAACTGGACCGGATGATTCGACGGTGCCAGCCCCACGTCATGATCAACGACCGCCTGCATGGAGGCGGAGGTGGCAATGTAAACCCGGTCGGGAAGGCCTCTCTGCGGGTTCGTGGCTATTATGACACGGCGGAGCAGCGTCCCCCGGGGAAGCAGGCTGTCCGTCGCCCGATCGAAACCCTTCGCACGTCCCATGATGCCTGGTGGGGATACGCCAAGGGCGATCGCCAGTGGAAATCGCCGCGCGAGGCCATCAACCTGCTGTCTGCGGCGTCCGGCCGGGGAGCTAACTTCCTGTTGAACGTGGGGCCGAAGCCCGACGGAACATGGCCGGAGCCCTTTCGCCGGATCCTGAATGAGACCGGCCGGTGGCTGCGGGTGAACGGAGAGGCAATCTACGGGAGTTCGGAGGGCCTTTTGGATGTGCGTACATTGGGCCGGACCACGGTCAAGGGGAGCGCGATCTACCTGCATGTTCTGTACTGGCCTGGCCGGGAGGCGATTGTTTATGGGCTGGTGAATCGCGTCCGATCCGCCCGGATTCTCGGGACGGATGTAACGGTTCGGGTTCTACAGGACGGGTTGCATGTTCGACTGCAGGGCCTGCCCGCTCGTGCGCCGGATCCCTCCTGCACGGTGATCCGGCTCAATCTTGAGGGCCCGCCACGGGAGGATCCCTCCGTCGTTCATTTGTGGGAGAACGGGAAAAAGATGGATTCTCTCTCCGAATGGGCGCGTGGCCACGGCACGGGTCCTTGATCGGCTCGGTCGCCGCCGACTGAAACGCCCAAAGAAATCCGTGACCCAATGACGCCTGGTCTTGGTGTTTCGGATCTACGCCGGCTCACAGCTCCTTCATGCTTTCCTGGATCGCCGGAATTGTCTTTTCCAGTTCCGCGTCGGAGTGTGCGGCGCCGATGTACCAGCGCCCTTCCGGGAGACAAAGAATGTGCCGGTCCCTCATTGCGGTTCGGAAACGGTCGTAGAGGGCACTGTCCGCCTTTATGACGTCGGGCCAGCTCGCTGGCGGGTCGGATAGGCCCATGTGGACGGAAAACGCGGATCCCACGCCGCAGGTGACGAGTGGAATCTCGTTTTCCTGCGCGGCGCTCTCGATTGCCTCTCGAATCGCATAGCCATGGGCATGCATCTGGTCATGTGTGCCGGGCGTTGCCAGCGCGTCGATGGTCGCCCGGGCTGCTGCCGTGCAGACGGGGTTGCCGTTGTATGTGCCCGCATGGGTCGTCCGGCCGTCTTCCAGCACACTCAGCACCTCCGCGCGCCCACCGACCGCCGACATGGAGAACCCGCCGGCGATTGCCTTGGCGTATATGGACAGGTCTGGATGCAGCCCGAAGTATTCCCGCGCGCCCCCCAGCGCGATGCGAAAGCCCGTAATCACCTCGTCGAATATGGACACCGCGCCATGCAGGCGAGCCAGCTCAAGTAATCCATCCAGGAACCCTTCCTGGGGCATGCACGAGCCGGAGTTCACGAGGATGGGTTCGGTGATGACGGCGCCGATTTCGCCTTTGTGTGCCTCGAATGCCTGTTCCACGGCCTCGAGATCGTTCCAGGGAACCGTTATGACAAGGGAATATTCTTCGGCCGGTTGTCCGCCGCAGGACGGACTGGTCCTGCCGAGCTGTTCCGGAGAGGGGTGGACGCTCACGAGCATGTTGTTCATCCACCCGTGGTAGTGGCCCTCGAACTTGAGAATCTTGTTTCGTCCGGTGAATGCTCGCGCAATGCGAAGGGCGGATTGCACCGCCTCGGACCCAGTGTTGGAGTAGATGACCCTCTCCATGCCCGGAATAACTTCGCAAAGCCGCTCCGCCAGCTCGATCTCGCCGTGATGCTGGTATCCGAAAGTGTAGCCCTTCGATAGCTGTCCGGTAATCGCCGCGTTTACCCCGGCATGGTTGTTGCCGAGAATGAGGGGTCCCCAGGCAAGGCCATAATCCAACAGCTCCTGGCCGTCGGCGTCATAGAAGTAAGGTCCGTCGCCGCGCTCCACGAAGAGAGGTACCGGCGTGACATTGCGGCGGAACGCCGTGGAGACTCCGGTGACCAAGGACCGGCAGGAGCGCTCATGCAGCTGTTTTGATTTTTCTGTTTTTAACAAGGAATTCCTCTTTCAGTTTTTGCGAGGGTGAAGGATTCCTGGCGTCGGGTCAATCGGCCAGATCCACGGTCCATTTTCTCCGGCATGGGGTCGAAATCCATTGCGGTCGAAGTCGAAGAGGTGGATGTTTTTGGCCATGAGCTTGAATAAATTCCGTCGTGATTCGTCTTATTTACGTTGTCTGCGGTTATACTACAGGGGAATGATTTGATGAAAACGGTCTGGCCTCGTATCGGGGCGGCGGGGGCGATGTTGTTTTTCCTTTGTTCGACTTTTCCTGTGTTTGCCATGGAATCCGCTCCCGGGGATGCGGAAGAAAAGCTTGTGGAGGCGCGCCGGATGGTCCGGATCAGTGAAGCCTCCCGCGGGGTGATCGCAGAGGAGCTTGCCGTGCTGCGGGCGGCAAAGGGCACTCGGGGCGCCCAGATTGTTCGGTACGAGAAATATCTGGACCGGATCACGAGGTTTCGGGACAAGCAGCGTGAAGTCCTTGCCGAGATGGAGTTGCTGTACAATCCCCAGGGAAGCCACGGGGAGGCCGTGATCGTTGGACCGAACAATGACGCGAGAATATTTACGGAGAGGATTCTGCGGGACGACGAATCCGGCCGGCTCGATCGCGAGTTTAAGCGTTCCCTGGAATCCTTCGACGGCGAATTGCTGGAGAAGCTGGACGAACTGGCGGAAGAGATGGAGGAGCGGGAGCAGGACGCATCCGGCGCCTCGACCGAATTGGCCGAGGCGATCGAGGCGGCGCAGCGGCGCCTCGACCAGGAGGATTCCGAGCCGCAGGACTCTGCGGAGGTGGAGGAGCGAAGAATGTCGGAAGAAAAAAAAGGGGGGCAACTTGCCAGGGCCGGGGGCATGGCTGGCACTCTGGAGCGTGAGCCTCAGGATGAGGAAGATGGAAGGGAGGCGTCTCGCGCCGGGGAAGGGACGAAGCCTTCCGTTTCGCCCGCCGCGGAAGTTTTTGGCGCGGACCTTCCCGGCAGCATGGAGGGAGAGCCGGAGGTGGACACCCCCCCCGAGGCTCGCGACGACGATATTATCAGCCGCCAGCTTCGGGAGGCTGCGGAGCAGGAGACGGATCCGGAACTGAAGAAGAGGTTATGGGAGGAGTACCGGAGATACAAGGATTCGAAGGCCTGGTAGAATGGGATTTCGGCTCATGGCAATGAGGCATGTGGTGGCACGTGCTGCTGACGGGCAGGTGACAGCGCGCCTTGTGAGGGGCGGGGCAGCATTGATCATGGCCCTTGGCATGACGCTTCTGCTGACCTCTTGTTCGACCACTGGTTCGTCCCCCACGCGGTACCATCCAATCCAGCAGGCAAAGTTCGAGATCGAAGAGGAGAAGCTTCTCGATGTGGGCATCACCGTTTTCGATCCCGGCAATGTGACGTCGAAACAGCAAGAGGAGGAAGGCACAAGCACCGCCATCCGAAATGCCGAAAGCCACTACATCCCTTATCACTTAAAAGGCACCCTGCAGAAGACCGGCTACAGGGGCGCTGTGCGTGTCGTGCACGGAGAAATTGCATCAGTGGATTTGCTGGTTCGGGGCAAAATTCTGGAGTCCCATGGCGAAACGCTTCAGCTTTGGATCCGGGCGGTGGATGCGACGGGAAGGGCGTGGCTTGAGAAGTCCTACAGCCAGCGCATCGATGGCCTGGCTTACGGAGGCGCGGTGTCCGAGCGCGCTGACCCATTTCAAGGTCTGTACAACGAGATCGCGAATGATCTGGCTGATCAATTGAAAGCGTGCTCGCCTGGAGACATCGAGGCGATTCGAACGACTTCGAAAATCCGGTTCGCAGCCGAGTTTTCGCCCATTCCCTTTTCCGGCTATCTCGAGCGCCATGGTGACCGGATCCTGGTGGTGCGGCTGCCTGCGGAGGACGATGCCATGGTCGAGAGGCTGATGCAGGTTCGCGACCGGGAATACATG
>CAZTAB010000303.1:0-3681 GCA_964611475.1 uncultured Verrucomicrobiota bacterium
GATTCGGGTCGCCGATCACGCCGGCGAGCAGCTGGGTCTCGGGGAGGACGCGGTAATTCGTGACGGGATTGTCGCGAACGAAGACGAGAAACGGGTCCGACCGGCCCGCCAGTCGCGCGAGGTTTTCGACCGCACACTGCGCGGGCCGAATGCCACTATCGCGCAGGTCACGCAGATATTCGGCGGGCTTGTTGGACACCGGGATTTGCACGGTGGGAAGTTTGGTTCGTCCGGGCGCAGTTGACTTCAGCAGTTTTTCAGATTCGGCGCGGGCCTGTTCGAGAAGCGTGCGGGCAAAATGGCCCCACGGCTCCTCCGGAACTGCTTTTGTCACGTCATCGCCGGGGAGCGATGCGTGGAGAGCCTGCGCCTCGGCGCGCAGAGGCGCCAGGGCCGTCTCGAAAGCCTGTATTTTTTTGTCATGCTTTGCGCGCCGCTCGGCATCCCATGCCTGGAGGGCCGCGGCGCTGGACTCTTCCCAGTCGGCGGGAACGGTTCCCTCCACGGAAACATCATCCAGGTAAACGACAAGCCGCGCATCCCGCGCGCCCCTGCAACCGATGTGGAAATACCATTTTTCCATTCGGACGCCCGGCGTAGGATTGACGGAATTCCCGACGATCCCAAGATCTGCCTCCTGCGTAATCCACCGGCCGATATGCCTCGGCTTGGACCCCAGCATGTCTTCCGCCTGGCACATGCCCCGGCCGGTCGAATCCGGGTTTTCCAGCGTAACTGCGGGCGCGTAGTAGCTGGTCCCCAGGCCGACCTTTACGCCGTCGTTCTGTTCGACAAACAGTTTCGCCTGCACCCGCATGCCGGGAACCGCGGGAATATCGATGATCGGACCCGCCCAGTAATTGAAATTTCCGTCCTTGAGAAACGTGACATCCAGCTTGAAGGATTGTTTCCCGGAAGCCGATCTCTCCGATGTCAGCCCCTTGAAGTTGACTCGATACTCGCCCTTCCCTCCATTGGTCCAAAAGGTAACCGGATCCGCCTCCTCAAACCCTTCGTGGTAGCGCACGGCGGCACCATCCGGTTGCTCCGCAAAGATTGGTGAAAAGGCAGGGAAAAGTCCGGTGACCATCACGCCGGTGGCGATGCGAATTGAGGAGTTTTTCATTGCCTGAACGTAGCAAAACTTCTTCAGCGATCTAAACAAAAAACAGCTTGGGCTTCCAGCCCGAGCTGGCGCAATCGGGTGCTGCGCGAACCTGCAACAAACGACAACATGAGCGGGGAATATCGCCTGCACCGAACCATGGCATGAGCCACCTTGCCGAAACGACAGGTCACGAGGAGATGCCACACGATCAATCCGTGGTCGTGCGAATCCGGTAATTGCCCCCGTCGGTGCCGGCACCAGCCTCGAAACTCCAGCTCGTGGCCCCCGGGTCCGGCGGGTTGGTCCAGATGATTGACCAGGACGTGGGCGAACCGTTCCAAGCCGGGTTGAATTCCACGTGGTAGGTGGAAATTCCGTTGCCGGTCCACTCCAGGCGAACGCCGGCAGGAACGGGAAGTAGATCAACGATCGTCGCCGGAAGAGCGGTGCCGATCCCCAGCGAGTTGTACACTGTTTGCACCGCGAGGATCTCGTCGATCAACTGCTCGCGCCATTGCGACTGGTCGGTCGCGGATACACCGATCGCCGGATGCCGAACCGCGATGCCCTCGAGTATGGTGTCGACGAATTCCTGGGCGCTGGAGACGACGCCGAGGAGCGCCGGATCGGTCAGGCCGGAGTCCACGCCAAGCTGGATGAGACCGTTCAATGTTGCAAGATACTTCAGGTCGTCAACACCTTCGCGGCACGCCTCCCACTGCACGGTCGGGATGCCGCCGTCCTGCTCCGGGTAGGTCGTCATCAGGTCCCGCAGGCTGGTGCTGTCAAGGTCATCAAAAGCGCTCGGCCCGAAGACATGCCGGTATGCGTAGGGAAAACAACCGTCGAGCTGATTCTTCTCCAGGTACCAGCCGAACATCATGCGGTTGACGACCGGCTCTTCGAGCGCAACGCTGAAGTAGTACCACTCCGGTTTCGCATTCTTGGGCACGGTCCCGTCGACCACGTCCTGGATGTAGCCGTACGCGTTGGCAATGCTGTAATTCGCCGTGTCGAGCAATGGCCCAAGCTTATCCGCGTAGAATTTCGTGATCCCGCCAGTCGTCTTGCCGCCCTCGCCCTGCACCACCACGCACTGGGCACGGGCAATTTCGATCAGCGTCGGATTGTTCGGTTCATCGTACACATAGAACAGCAACTCCGGCGGGTTGGAAGGCCAGGTGGCCTGGGTGAAGTTCAACAGGGGCGCAATGTGGCTCCGGTTCATCACCACGTGCGGGCCGGTCATGCCCGCCTGCACCTGCTCGGTGAGCGAAAGCTGAATGGTGCCCCGTTGGTTGTCGTACGCGGTGCAGGTGGTGAGGCCGTGCGCGCGCATGTCCTGCAGGTGGGCGCGGAAATTGTTGATGTCGACGAATTCCGGATCGGACGGACTGAACAACGTGTGTCGATAATAGATGCCCCGAACATGCGGGGGTTGCGCCAGTTCAATAGGTAGCACCTCGACCGCGAGATCCAGGTTCAGCGCCGGCACATTCTGCGGCGAAAAGGTCACCATGCCATTGTAGAGACCGGGGTCCGCTTGCTCCGGCACCCGGACCGTGAGCCAGAATTGCCGGGTGCGGCCGAGCGGGATGGTGACCGGCTGCAGTGTTTCGGCATCGTCGGGGACGCCGCTGAAATTCAATGCGTTGTCAAGTCCGACATCGATCAGGTCGTCGCTTTTCAGAAGCATTTCGGGCACCAACTCCCGACGCGCGGGCGCCGTCTGGAACTGAACCGGGGTCTGCCCCGATGGCGAAATGGCCCCGTGTGCATACCAGACTTTCACGACTCGCAAATCGATTTCGCTGGCTGAAATTGTGGCGCCGCCGGGACCGGTGAGCGGCGTCACCTGCACAGTGGCGTTCGACAGGGGGTCGTGGTTCTTGTTGTAGATGCAGAAGGATACGGGTTCGTACTCGCCCGGACTGGCCCGCACGGACAGGGACGCGCCGACATTGGAAGCCAGCGGCACGCTGTAAGGGAAGACTCGTTCGAACGGGGACGCCTCTTCAAACGAAACATAGCCTCGCCCCGCTTCCTCGCCCTGCAGATCGTATGTGCCCATCACCCGGTAAAAACTCTCGTGGTAGAGGTCGGCAGGTGAACCGGAGAAATAGAGCTGAAAGCGCATGTCCTGGCCCGCCGATCCCGTCTGTTGATAGGGAATCTCCAGCGTGGTCGTTCCCGGCGGCAGGATCAAATTTGTGACGACCACAAACGGGGCGCCACTCGGGGGCGTGACGTCGATCCGCGCATCCAGGCTCAATGCGCCCCCGGGCGTGTTGTCGACGTCCGCGCGAAACAACCCGGGCGCGGAGGTGGCGTTCTTCTGCACCTTTCCGTCCCACGCCAGCAGATCGACGCCGCTGAGGACATCGACGTGCACCTGTCCCCAGTATGGATCCTGGGAGACCCGGACCTCGTCGAGCTGCCCGCTGAAGAAATTCTCCACGCCGATGTGGCGCGCGCCAATAGCAAAGTGCCCGTTATTGTTGATGGTGCCGGTCAACCGCGAGGAGCGGCGCTCCAGCTGGCCATCAACGTAGATCGCGATCCCGTCGTCCGGG
>CAZTAB010000304.1:0-6405 GCA_964611475.1 uncultured Verrucomicrobiota bacterium
CACCTTCTCGTCGAACTGCACCGTAACGCGAAGCGACAGGTTTGAGATCGTGGCAATGCCGCCCTCCGGCACGGAAGATCCCACCACACGTGGAGCGCCGAGGGACGCCGGGGGCATGCCGGCCACGAGCACGATGGCGAGCAGGTGGAGGATGGGCCCGCTCCCGGCGTCAATGCCGGGTATTCCACATTGTGTTCTCGCCGTTTTCAAATGAAGCACGCTCCCGGCAATAAAGACACCCGATAGGCTTGGCCCGGGCTGCCCATCATTATAGTTTTGTGTGGTGATTTGGTCAATTCAGGCCCAGAATGGCGAGGAAATAGTGGGACTTTACCTCGGTGTGAAAGCATCAAAATGAGACGTGGTCATGCAAATGCCGGCGTGGAGATCTTCGATGGAAGCGAAGTCAGGCCTGCTGCCGGAACCTATTCGGGCGATGCGCCGTCTTCGCCCGAAGAACAGAAGGCGTTTTTTGAGGAGAATGGATTTCTCGTGTTCAGGGGAGTTCTTTCCGGGGCGGAACTGGCTGAATTGGACAGAGAGTTGAATCGGGTGGTCCGGGATTTCCGCAATATCGATGTGGTGCGGGAGGGATTCGACATGGAAAATCCGGCAAAGTGGCCGGACCCCGAGAGGCCTGTGTTCCGCAAGATCGGCGGCATGTACAACCACAGCGAGGCCTTCCGGCGAATGTGTGTGCACCAGACTGTAATCCGTTTTCTAGAGTTGTTCTACGGACCGGAAATCGAATTGTACCGCGATGCTGTCATGATGAAACAGGGGAGAATCGGGCGTGAAAAGCCATGGCATCAGGACGCGGTCTACTGGAGTTATGAGCCCAACGAATTCATCAGTGCGATGACCGCGCTCGACGACGCGAGCGCGGAAAACGGCGCGCTCCAAGTCATCCCCGGATCCCACAGGCAGGGCGCGGTGAAACATCGCGGTGCCGAAGGGCTGCAGATCGATCTCACAGAAGAGCTGCAACAACGGACGATGTACGTCCCCCTCGGGGCCGGGGATGTACTCATGTTCCATAGCCTCCTGCTCCACGCGAGCGAGTCCAACCGCTCCGATAAACAGCGCCGCCTTACCATATTCTCCTACATGGCGCCCTACTTCATCTACACGGGCCACGGGGATCCCCCGGAGCGGATAAAGGTCCAGGGGGCTTAGAAGGCCTACAGGTTCTCAACGCATCTCGGTTTGGAAACCCTCTGGATCAGGGGTACAGTCCGTGCCTGCTGGATCGACAGTGCACGAGGGAAGACAAGATGAAAGAGGGAATCAACTGGCTACTCATTGGCACGGGCGACATCGTCCGGAAGCGGGTCGGAGCTGCGATTGCGGATGCTCCGGGAAGCCGATTGCTCGGCGTATGCGGCGGCAAGGGGCGGGCTGAATCGATTGCGGAAACATTCGGAGCGCCGGAAGTTTACCACGAGGTGGAGACAGCTCTGGCTGGCACCCAGGCCGATGCGGTGTACGTCGCCACCGCTGTGGATCGTCATGTGAAGGAAGCTATCGCCTCCCTGCAGGCGGGCAAGCATGTGTTGGTGGAAAAGCCGTTGAGTATCGATGCCGGCAGCGCGCGGGAGGTTGTGAAGGCGGCGGATGTTTCCGGACTTTGGGCGGGCTGCGCGTATTACCGGAGAACCTTTCCGCGATACACCCATTTGCGGGACCTGCTGGCCGACGGTGCACTCGGCCGGATCGTCGCGGTACGGCTTTGCAACTGGAGCTGGTACAATCCAGCCCCCGATGATCCGAAGTTCTGGCGCATCCAGAGGAAGTCCAGTGGGGGCGGTCCTCTGGCCGACGTCGGCTGTCACATGTTTGACCAGATGATTGGGCTGTTCGATCTCCCCGAATCGGTGTTTGCCCATTGCGATACGCTGGTGCATGACTACGAAGTCGAGGATTCCTCTGCGATCGTGATGCGCCTGAAAAATGGAGCGCACGTGTCCGCCCAGTTCGGGTGGAACTCGAAAACGTACCGGCACGAGTTTGAAGTCGTCGGATCGGAAGGGAAGGTCCGGTGGGACCCGTCGGACACCGGTCCTGTAACGGTGACTATGGGACGGGATGTCGAAGAGTTGGAGATGGCCAACGCGGAGAACCTTCACCAGCCCCTGGTGGAGGATTTCCTTGATGCAATCCGGGAAGGCCGGCCCCCGCTGATTCCGGTGTCCGACGCGTTGAAGACCAACCAACTGCTGGACGGGATTTTCAAGAGCGCGGAATCCGGCCAGGAGGTTTTGCTTGCCTGAAGCCTCCGTTCCGAGACTTTGAGGGACAACTCCTCCTTGGACGGAGGATGCCGAGCACGCCCTGAGTCACCCCAAGGTTCCTGCAGATCCCCCCGACGGGTGTGGTCGAGCGCCTTGTTGCGCTTGGTCGCACCCGGCATGCTTCTCCCGTATTCATGGCTCAAGACCCAACTGCCAGATCGGTCAGGTTTGCGTGACCGGAATCGCGATGATACCCTTCAGGCAAAGCAATGACTCCACGACAACAATTTGACCTAAACGGATATCTCTCGGCGATCGATATCCTGTCAGGACTGGAAGTGGCCGAGGTCCGGGCTGCGTTCGACGAACTCGAGGCCCGGATTGGAAAAAAGGAAGCTCAAATTGGGGTGATGGGCAGGGAGCGCGAGTTCTCGTGGCTGTGGGAACTCGCCGTGAACCCGAGGATTCTTGATGCGGTACAGGATGCCTATGGCGCCAATCTTCTGCTCATCGGAACGCATGTGTTCTGCAAGTACCCCGTGGAGGATATGGGGGCGGAATCGTTTGTTGCGTGGCATCAGGACGTGACCTACTGGGGGCTCGAGCCGCCCAAGGCCATCACGGCATGGCTGGCCATCGATGACTCCAACGAGGAGAATGGCGCCATGATGGTGATACCTGGAAGCCACAAGGTTGGGATTGTGGATCATGGAAAAAGCCACGTCCAAGGCAACTTGCTTTCAGTCAACCAGGAGGTTTCGGACGAGGTTTTCGATTTGAATTCCGCCGTCACGCTGTCGTTACGCGCGGGGCAGGTTTCCCTGCACGACGGGTTGACGATTCACGGTTCCCATCCAAACCGATCGACCCGTCGCCGATGCGGGGCGGCGATCCGCTTCACCACGCCCGAAGTCCGGGCTGTCGGGAACGAGAACCAGACCTTCCAATGGCAAGCCGTGCTCGTGCGGGGAGAGAACCGGCCTGGAGCCATGGAGCTTTTGCCGGAACCCGACTTCGGCTGAAGCGAAGAGGCTTCGATGCGGGCGCGGGGCCGTCGCCGGGCTCTCCCGCCACACACAAAATTTGGGTGGTTTCACCTCGTTGTTCCTCGCGATGAATCGCCCCTTTGCAAGATAAGGATTGCAAGCAATGCCGTGAACCACACGACGGCAACGAGAAAAAAAGCGAACTTGAGGTCTGTCGCGTCGGCGAGAATGCCGATGATCCAGGGCGTAACTCCAAAACCGATGACCCCGACGAACGCGAGCATCGCAAAGAGGAGGGTGGTTCCAGCGTGCACCATTCTTTCTGCTTCGGCGAGGATGCTGGGCCAGAAGCAGGCGGTGGCGAGTCCAGCGAGGCTGAGCACAGCGTAGATTCCGGGCAGGGATTTTGTCCAGAAGGCCCCGGTGCTGACCAGGATGCCGAGAATGGCGGAGGCGAACATGATGACACGAAGCCCGACACGGTCCACGAGCCAGATGGTGATGACGCGCCCGGCGAGCATGAATACGCTGAATGCCACGATGCCCAGCGCCGCGGCGCGCGGAACCTCTGAGAAATAGAGACCGATGTACCGCGCACTCCAGAAGGTGAAGGAGGATTCCGCGCCGGCGGCGAAGAAAATGGCCCCGGCGAAGGACCAAAAAGCGGGACGCATGAGGATCTCGCGAAACGTATGCTTCTCTTCCGCCTGTGCTGAGGCGACTGGAATCTTTGTCAGCGAGAAGCAAACCCCGATGATTAGCCCGGCGATTCCCGAAAGGATGAATCCGGCGCGCCAGGATACGCCCCGTTGAATCAATTCGCCAAGGACCAGCACCGAAATCAGCACGCCGGCGGGATAGAACGCATTGGCCAGGTTTAGCTGCTTCTCGGAGTCGCCCGGGTGATGATCCGCCACGAGCGGATTTGCCAATGCTTCGATCACCCCGGCGCCAAGTCCGACAATCGAGGTGCACACGAGCGCCTGGATGTAATTCTGCGTCAGCCCGATCCCGCACAGTCCGGTGCCGACGAGGTAGACCCCAGCGGTAATGCAGGTCTTTTTCCCGAGGCGTTGGCCGAGGATCCCACCGCCCAGCAGGGCCGCCGCAAGGATCAACCCCTTCACCACCTCCAGGCCGCCGCCCTGAGCGTGGTCCATGCCGAACGCATCCGACATCTCCTTAAGCGAGACAGGGATCGCGATCGAACTGCATCCGAAAATGAAAAAGGACGACCAGACTGCGATGTCCACACGACGGTTATGCATTGGGCGGTTCCCATTGACCCATGTCTGGGCGGTCGACCGACATACTTCGTGTCTGGTTCAGACGGTTGGCCGTGCCGGTGAACGAGATGAGGTCGCCCCGCGTTCCCGGTTGGCAAAGGCCTACACGCCCTTCTTCGACCATTCGCCGTCAACCAGCCGCCAGGCGGATCCGCCCGGGTTTTCGTTCCGCAGAATGGCCGGAAGCCGTTGCGGCCGCACGTTGTCGAACGATTGAAGCATGGCGAACCGGATCATGGACGCCGGAATGCCGACGGCGGTGAAACCGGGGTGGCCGGTCGCAGGGTAGGGCCCCCCATGGTTCATGGCGGGGCTGACGGCGACTCCGGTTGGCATCTTGTCATTCAGGAGGCGGCCCACCCTGTCACGCAGGTCCGGTGCAATGCGGCTGTAGGCCTCGTCGTCGCTTCCACCCGTGTCGGTGTACACGCTTCCGGTGAGGTTTCCCTCCAGCCGGTTGACCACGTTCCGTGCCTGTTCGACACTCTCGGCCACGACGAGAAGCGACGAGTTCCCGAACGCCTCGGTTTGCATGACTTCGGGGTCCTCCAGAAATTGATTTCCCGAGACCTTTAGCAGTGTGTTCGCATGGCTGTAGCCCTGGCCCTTTACCGCCGATTCGTCGGTTACCAGAGTCGCCCCCGCGCTTTGCAGGGTCGTCAGGTTTTCCTGCAGCGATGTCTCGACGCCTTCGGAGAGCAGAGTTCCTCCCGGGATCTTGGCGAACGATTTTGAAACGGCCTCTATAAAACCTTTCGACTCGTTGCTGTTCAGGAGGAGTACCAGGCCGGGATTGGTGCAGAACTGACCCGTGCCCATCAGGCAACTGGTGGTGAACTCCTCGACGATGGCTCCGGCCCGTTCCCGGAGTGCGCCGGGGAGGATCACGACGGGGTTGACGCTGGAGAGTTCCAGGTAGATGGGCTTGCCTGCGGTGTCCGCGGCCGCCTTCAGCTTGAGGCCGGCCGAACGGCTCCCTGTGTATCCGGTTGCGCCGACTCGGGGATCGGAGACGAGCTGTTCGCCGTCGGCGTGCGATGTGCGGTAGAGGAGTTGAACGGTGCCCGGTGGCATGTCTGTAGCGTCCGCCGCTTCCTGCGCCAACATCCCATGGAGTCGAGTCGTTCCGGGATGGGAGGAGTTGGCTTTCGCGATGACCGGATTGCCCGCCGCGATGGCGGCAGCGAAATCGCCGCCGGAAATACTGCCGAAGGCGAATGGGAAGTTGTTGGGGCCGAAGACACAGACCGGGCCGATGGGCGCGTAGCAGGAGCGGATGTCGTTCGCGGTGTCGATTGTGGGCAGCGACCAGGAGCCGTTGCGGGCGGCCGCCGCCGCTTGCCGAAGCTGTCCGGTTGTCCGCGGGAGTTCCACGTCGGCTAGCCTGGGCGAGGCCGGATATCCCGTCTCCGCATGGGCCATCTCCACAAGTTCGGTTGCGTTCCCTTCGATCCGATCGGCATAGGCTTCCAGGAATTTCGCGAAGGCCTTGGCAGTGAGTCCCCGCATTTCCTCGAACGCGTCGCGAGCGGCTTGCAGGGCCTCATCGCAATCTTCCCAGGTGCTGACCGGATACTCGTCCGGAAGCGTTTCCTTCGTGACCGGATTCTCGGCCTGGAATGTTCCGCTTGATCGGGCCGGCCGCCACTCACCGTGAATGAGAATTGGTTGAATTGGCATCTTTTCCTTTGAACTCCTATCTAATCCTTCTTCCCATTCGATCGCAAACCTCGTCCCAAAGACAACCCCGAAGTATCCCGCCCCATGGGGGGATAAGGAGACCAAGGGCAAAGCCTTGTACATGTTGAGGGGGAGGGTGGCTCCTGCCCTTAGGTCGATCCCCTCCTAGATACACGCGGGTGCAGGCGAACACAAGCCCGGATTCATCGTTGGCGGAAGCCG
>CAZTAB010000305.1:0-5262 GCA_964611475.1 uncultured Verrucomicrobiota bacterium
AAAAGCTGCCGGCATCGCGCAATTTCCGCGACATCTTCCGAATCTCTATCTGGGCCGACTCGTAGCTTCGGAAAATCCGTTTGCCGCCGGGAAGATCCACGACGGTAGTTCCGGGCACGGACCAGTCGATATAAAGGGAAACACCCTCTTTCTGTTGACCGAGGTACTTTTCGGTCATTTGCGGGAAAAAGTGCTCCCAGAGCGGCGCGTAGCTTTCCTCGCCACTGTACCCGCCCCCGGGCATCACCGCAAAAGCAAACTCGGGATGCGCCTGGATGGTATCGCCGTGTGCGTAGTACGTGCCCCGCTCATAGTTGAACAGGTGAAACCGCGGCCACCGCTCCTGGATCGCCTGGACGAATCGGTAGTACTCTTCCATTGGCACCTTCTTGATGTCCTCGGTGCGGGCATAAGCACCCGGCGCGTACCACATGTGGTCCGCCAGAAGATCCCCCATGGTGTACAGCGTCTCCGCAATCCCGAGCGTGGCCCACGCGCGCGGACCGAGGTCGAGCGCTTCGAACATCGCGTACGCGGCGTCGAACGTATCGAGTCGCTGATGCCACAGCAGCGTGCCATCCGGTTCCTTGAAATAAATCGGCTCGTTCTCCCATCGCTTATTCAGACCCGCTTTCCAGAGCTCCGGATTGCCCTCGATCAATTCGAGCCGCCCCCCCTCACGGTACTTGGTGGCCGCATGTGCCCAGAGGAAACTGGTGTCAAAAGCAAGGTCGAGGGCTTTGTCCAGTTGTCTCTCCGGCGCAAAGGCGGCAAAGAAAAACCGCTTCTGGAAATTGTCGTGCCACTTCAGGTGCGTCCCGCGGGAGGCGGCATAGAGCCAGCTCTTTGTCTGGACGTCCCGCCCGGGCCCCAGGAGCACCCAGTTCCCCCGTGGCAACTGCCAGCCTTCGGGAGTGACCAGCGATTCGAGCCGGCCGATGTTCGGTTTCTCGTCGGCGTTGATGCCGAGATACTCGGGAACGCCATTGATCGATAGTTGCACTTCCCCGAAGGTGAAATCCATATCCGGCCGGGTTACGGTGCAGAGCCCGCTCTGCATGTTGCGGCCGTTCACGAAGTACGGTCCCCTCACCGCTGAAGTGGGAAAGGTGGAGTAGTGGCTGGCGGTGTGGCTGATGTACTGGTAGTAGTACCCGCCCTTGAGGGTCTCGTCCGACAGGACCGTTGCCGACACGATGTTGAGAATCGTCTCCCGCGGCGATTCGAGTTCCACCGTCTTGATCACTTCCAGGTTTGCCGGGTCCAGCCTGTAGATTTTGCGAACCGCGATTCCCGATCGGCGATTCAGACATTCCACCACGATGTGCGGGATGTCGGCCTTCGTGTTGTCCTTGAATCCGACAACCTCATCGTCCAGCTCGGAACTTGAGACTCCCCCCAGAACGATATACCGGTCGATGCTCCGGGCGTCCGCCTCGTCGAACAGCCGGGGAAACCGCAACTGTTTCAGGTACCCGTGGTTGCGGTCGATCATGACCTCCATTCGGCCCTCGGGATCGGAAAAGGTGAGCTGATCCGAAGCGGATGGCGGCGGCGGCACGACTTCAACCGGGCCCCGGTTGCTGAAGGTCCGAAGAACTTTCGGTTCTTCAAGCACCTGCCCCCCGTCCATGTCAACGCCCTGGGCAAAAAGCCACAATGGAAACCCCAGAGCAAAGCTAACGATCGGCAAGAATTTTGTATGGCTCTCTGACATGTCCCGCTTGACTCCGATTTATATCGATCTCCGTCTACTGCCGAACCCAATGCAACTGAAAATTCAGCCCCCTCTATACCGGGGTTATTGAATCGTGGAGGCGGGGGGATTTGAGCCCCGGCCACAAAAAGTAATCAAGGTTTTGGGAAATCTCGAAATCCCCTAAAACTCAGACCTCGTCGAACCTAGTGTACTTCAACGAACGCTGGAAGTACTATTGTAAGGCTGCAACCGTATTGACGGCCAAACGAGCGCCGAGTTCCGCTACGATCTGGCGTTCACGAAGTCCACGAGTTTGCGGGCATATGCTTCATTGCCGAATTCCCGGAGAATCCGCTCCTGCGCGCGCCGGGCAGCGGCTTCCCTTTTCTCGTCGTGGCGAAGCCACCAGGAGGCCTTGTCTTTGAGTTCGCCCAGTGTTTCCCAGGTGTCGATCTCTTCGCCGATGTCGAAGATTTCCTCCATGCCCTTGACATAGTCGGTCAGCATGAAGCCGCCACTGCCGGTGATCGCAGTGTCACGCTGGTTGAGGTATCCGCAGGACAAGGGGGAGTTGTGTTGATTAATGTTTACCCTGGACGCGGCGTAAACACCGGGCAGTTCCGCATAGGTACGGAACCCGCGATAAGACGGTCTCGGCACGTCCTCGAATGTCCCGAAACCCAGGCCGCCGTAGATGTGAATCTGGCCGAGGTCGCGAATTGCAGTCACCACGTGCTTCCGTAAAGCTCGCTGCTCCGGAAACGGGATCACGTGCGTGACCGCGGCATCGGTGTCGGTGGACTTGAGGTATTCCTCAGCGCTGCCTCCTTCCCGCGAGTACAGGGAGAGAATCGTCACGGAAAAATCGCACGCCTCATGAGGTGCCGGCTCGGCCACCCGGTGAAGTTCCGCAGCCGGAGGCGGGTAGAGCACGATGGCCTGGATTCCGCGCGATTCATAGACCGGAACGCTTTCCTGGCAACAAGTGGAGGCGAACTCGAACTCCTTCGTGAAGTGGGGGCTTCGCAACAGGTCCCAGGGGTCGTCCTGCGTGTGGGTCACCGTTTTGCACCACGGAAACTTTTCCCGCAAAGCGGTGATCAGTCCGGGCGGACGGTCATCCTTGCTGCACCACCAGATCAGGAGTTTCGGCTTCCGTTCCTCGATGATCCGGAACAGCCCCTCCTGGAAATCCTCCGCGTCCTCGTACGGCAGAGGCCACTCCGATGCATCGGGAATCGGGTCCGCCTCCTCCCGCGCCAGCTCGATATCGGCTTCCAGGTTGGACCGGATGCATCCACGGGAAGGCTGGTAGATCACCTCCCACCCGATGCGCTCAAATCCTTTCTGAATGCTCCAGAGCGACTGGCCGGAATGAAAACTGCCGAGGAGTAACACGCTGCTCATCTATTTTCTCCTTTCACCAACGTTCAACTCAATCACGGTTGCCGCGCCGTGCTCCGGCACGACCAACTCGAGCCGGCCGTCGACCCGGTTCAGCTTCACGCGCCTCTGTCCCCGATAGTGCGTCCCCAAACTGACTGCACGGCTGACGGTCTCAGTCCCCGAGAACCGGGTGGATAACGCCAGGTTACGCCGCAGGCCCTCATCGTCCCGGACTCGTGTGCCCGTGCTCACGATACTTATCAGGATGGAACCTGATTCTCCCCGAAAGATGTTTCCTTCCACCCCGGTTGGCAGGTCGAGAGGCTTCGGCGCCAGGAGCCACGTGCCACCGTAGAGCTTTTCGACCAGGGGGCGATAGCAATCAATCACCTCCCGAACCTCTTCTGGGGGGTGCGGAAACAACGAGTAGGAGGCGCCGCAGAGAAGACAGCGCTGAAACATGTCCTCCGCCTTGTCCGGATCGTTGTGATAGAACGCCAGGAAAATCAGCGGCTTGGCAATGCACAGGTACTTGACGCTGTCGGCGAGCCACGAACTCCCCTCCGCCATCAGGCCATCCATATCCTTCTGCACTTGCACATTGCGCGGCCCGTTGGCGTACACGACCTTGCCGCGCCGGTGGACAGCCGAAGCCAATTTGCGCACGGGTTCCTCGTACGCGTGCCACAGCATGTAGGCCGCACGATTGTCCGCCATGGTAATCCCGTCGTCGTGCGCGTAGTCGACCGCGTCGTAGCAGAGTTGATCCAGGAAAATCCCGTCGATCTCCGGGATCCGCTTGAAGAGGCCCGCGATCTGGGCGCGCATGTGCCGCCCGAACGTGGTGGACCCGCCCGCGTTCATGAGAATCGAACCCGGAACGCTCGGATAGCAGTCTCCGTTCCGGTCCAGCGCAATGCTCTCCGGATGTTGCTCCACGATGGCGGGCGACGCGTCGCCCGCGCACTGCCAGTAATTGTGTCTCTAGACGCCGCGCGTTTGCACCGGTGCGATATGATCTTTCAGAACCTCGTATCTCAAAGGCTTGCCGTCGCTCTTCGGTTCGACCGGTTCCTCCGCGCCGCCCACCACGCCGCCGCCTTCCTGATCGATCGCCACGCAGGCTTCCCAGGTGTCGACCGGATACCACTCCGACTCCTTGGGAAGATAGTCCCCATACCAGGGAAACGCGCAGTGAAGCTCCTCCCAGCGCAGATTGTGAGGAAGCATGGAGCGGATTTCCTCGTCGGTCATGCGCGGATGGGCAAGCACATAACCCCCTTCCAGGTCGCGCACGGCCGGGTTCGGCGGCTCGAAATAGGCGGGATATTTCCGGTACAGCCAGCCCAGGCCGCTCCGCCAGCAGGGCTCATGGGCGGCCACCAGAAAGCTCGTGCGCGCCGGGCGATCCGGCCGCAGCGCCAGCATCGATGTGGTCAATTCAATGCCTTCTTCCCGGTAGTTCATGAAGTGGAAGCTGAGCCGCGAAGTGCGGAAGTCGAACGGCTTCGTGACGGTAATCCCCGAGTCCAGATCCTCCCTGTACAAGGTCAGCGAAGGAACCAGCGTGCCGTGACAAAGCTCCCCGTAGCGGAGATGCAGCCCGCCCAACCGTTCGGCCGTGGCGGGAAAATCCGCGTGTGCGGTCCACACGCCGAGCCCGTAGGCAACCTCCGGATACGGCAGCAACTGCCGAACTTCAATCGACCGGGGCTTCGCGCCGGCATCGAGCGTGATTTCGAGATCCCAGAGCAGCGCATCGCCGGTCGCTCGCCAGCGCTCCACGACCTCAAAATCAGCACTTTTGAATCGCTTGCGGGACACGATGCGTCGGGCGGATTTGGAGACTTCAAACGTCCCGCCGTCGCTCGAATCGCAGTAGGAGCGGCGTTTTCGCTCGTCAACGATGGTGGTCGAACTCGGGCGCCGCGTCCAGGATGTCGTCCGTTTTCCTCTGCGCGTGCACAAGGAAAGAAGGTTTCCGCGATGGGTGCAGAATTCCACTTCGAGATTTCGGGTTCGAAGGTTCATTTCGCAGCTTGCAGACCCACAATGTGGTCCGCCATGCCTCTGCGGATGGCGGACAGATCTCCGTCGATATCCACGTTGTCCAGCCACCTCTCCGCAGCTTGGGCGAGTTGGACGGCCCTACCATCTTTGGATTGCCGCGCGGCATT
>CAZTAB010000306.1:0-3820 GCA_964611475.1 uncultured Verrucomicrobiota bacterium
ATAGGAACCACCTGCGCATATCCGCCCCCGGCGGCTCCGCCTTTCATCCCGAAACAGGGTCCCAGCGAAGGCTCGCGCAGACAGATCATTGCCTTCTTGCCAATGCGGTTGAGCGCGTCTCCCAATCCGATGCTGGTCGTCGTCTTGCCTTCCCCCGCTGGCGTTGGACTCATCGCCGAAACAAGAATCAGCTTGCCCTCGGGACCTCCATCCAAACTGTTGAGGTATTCGGTCGAGAGCTTGGCCTTGTACCGTCCATACAGGCACAGATGTTCCTCTTCAATGCCCAGCTTTTCCTTCGCCAGCCCGGCGATCGGTTCCATCTCGCACCGGTTCGCGATACTTAGGTCGGTCATTGTGCTCATCTTGTTCGCCGGATTCCTGCATACGGGAGACCCGCCCCCTCATGGAGCGGGAACAAGCCGCCGCCCCGGAATCGCCGACAGCGCCTGATTGTCCCTGCACGAAAGTCTAGGCGACTTTCGCCGCAGTTCAAGGACTACGGCCTGTATGTGAAAAATTTTCTGAAGTTCCGGAATTACCAGCAACACCTGGCTGCATTTGCACGATATTCCGACACCTTTCGCCACACTACATAAGCAACAGCCTCAAACCAGCCAGGGCGGCGAGTACGATGATCAGGCGGTTGAATATCTTCTGATTAATCCGTGGAAGCGCAAGGATGCCGATTGCCCCGCCGACAACGATCACCGGGAGCATCGCAAAGTTGAACGCAATGGTGTGCCCGTCGATGTTGCCGAGATTCACCTGGAGGGGAACTTTGAGCAGGTTGATGATGAGATAAAACCAGGCGCCGGTGCCGACAAACTGGAATTTTGGCAAGCCGATGGCGACCAGATAGATCGACCAGATGGAACCGGCAGCATTGGCTATCATTGTCGCGATCCCGCCCAGCACGCCCATAATCGCGGCGAAGGCCCTGCCCGTCGCGTCCTGTGACCCTTCCCGGGAGCGCTTGAGGAACATCGTGGCGATGCATCCGAGAATGATACCTCCGAGCAACCGGGAAAAGGTGCGGTCCGTCCAGGGCAGGAACTTCAACACCGCGAACGCAATCAAAATCCCCTCGACACACCATGGCATCAACCGCAACAGGTGCGACCAGACGGCGTGGCGATGATAATAGAATACTGCGATGACGTCCCCCATGATCAACATGGGAAGAAGCACGCCGGGCGATTGTTGGGAGGGGAAAATCATTGCCATCAGCGGCACAATAATCATGCCCAGACCGGTTACCCCGGTTTTTGAGAACCCAACGAGCAGCGCGCACATCGCGGCAAGAAGCCAGTCGGCCGCGTCAAGATGAAGTGGCGCAAAAATTTCCACAATAACCACGCTGGAATCCGGGGCCCGGTCGCGGGACTTCCCGGCGAAAAAGATCCGGCCCCGTCAATAATTGGCTGGAATCAGCATCTCCTTTTATCCAATATCCAGCCGGATGCAAGGCTAACAAAAACAGGGCAAAAATGGCCTGGAGACTTTCAGACGGCATCGTAAAGGGCGAGATCGACAATCGGGTGCGTGGATTTGTCACCGGCAGGATCTGGCTCCTGAACCAACCGGAACCCGTTATTCTCAACCTTCTGGGAAACTGCCATCCGGACATGGCCGGGTGTATGCTGACGTTCGAGAATCCACGGCCAGACGAGGGGGACCATACCGACCTGAACCGTGATCAGGACGGGGCCGTCGGCGACATGACGGCGGCTCGGAAAGTGCGGGTCCTGGATGTCTCGGTTGAAGAAGCCTCCCGTCTGGGCAAAGAAGGCAAGCCGATCCCGGAACACCTGGGAAACTGCGTCTACCTCGAGTGGTACAGCAATTTCAACGGCCGGGTTGTCATCGAAAGCACCGGCTACGAGGTTACGATTTCCGAAAAAGTCTGGAGCCTCACCGACGAGGACGCCGAAGCGCAGGCCGAACAGTCCCGAAATGCCATGCGTGACTGGATGGAACGGATTTCCAACGTCGAGCCGGAAGACCAGGAGTACAATCCCGAAGGCGAAAAACCCATGGACGAGTTTCAGTGGGAACAGTTCATGCGGGAGTCGGATGCGCGCACCGAGTCCTTCGGCAAGTTAATGGAAAAGTATCTTCATCATCCGGACCGGGACCGGATCATCGCCCGCGAAATGGGCTGGACCTGGATCGAAGAGGCAATGGACGCCGACGAGAAGGGAGTCTTTGACGATGAAAAAGAGGACATGGACGATATTCCCGAACTCGAGCCCAATCCCCTGACCGAGGGCGAGGACTGGATTCGCCGGGAGGACGGGACCGTCATTCACCCGCTGCAGCACCAGGCCACCGAGGTGGCCATGGGCATGTGGAACGATTGCGGCGGAAAGGAGCGGATCGACAACGAGGGAGACACCGACCTCATCGACATGCTTTCCAGCGCGCAAATCCTCGGGGCGAAGCTGGCCGGCGCCCTGAACGGGCTCGCCTACCGGGAAGCACCCGAATACGGGTTCATCGTGGCCAGCCTAAAGCGCTCCCTCCCCTTCCTGAACGACTCCATTGCGGCGTCCAAGAAGGTGCAGCAAAAAGCCCTTGTTGAGGAACCCCGCCTCGACCGGTTCCGCAAGGATCTGTTCAAGGCCCGGGAGGAAATCCTGGCCTTGATGCAGAAATTCCGCAAACGAATCTGATCAGCAGATCATTCCGACCTTGGCTTCGGGCCCGTGTCCGATCGGGTCCTCGCCGATCCAGCGCCCATCCACCGGGTCGGATGCAAGCTGGTAGCGCGTGTCCGTGGACAAACGGAACCGGTCCGTTTGATTGTCGAGGCTGGCATGAAGCGTGAACATCCCGAACACCAGGACGTCCCCGGTGGAATACTCCGACGTCAGCCAACGCTCACCGAGCTGCTCTCGCAGTGCCAGCGCATCAGGATTGAACGAACCACCCCATTGCTTCCTGCCGGATTCGATGTCCTCCGCATCCTCCTTGTTCGTGCAGTACGTATCCACGTCCATTTCCCAGTAGCCTCCCAGCGCGTCGGGCCGGTGCCCCGAATGCTCCATAATCATCAATCCGCCCATCTCGATCGGAACATCGCCAAGCGGCGTCCACGCGGTGAACAAGTTCTTTGTCCCACGGCCCATGTATACGATATCGCAGTGAGGAGACGTCACATGTCCGCTGCCGGGACATTTCGTTCGAAGCCACGTGTAGTCATAGTGGCGGACCGCCCCCCCTAAGAACATTTCGAAGAAATCCATCATGGGACCGTCGTACGCCATCTTCTGCACCGGCGAATTTTTTTTCGCGAGGTCCGGTTTGAAATTCGGGCGGACGTCGGGTCTCGCCACGCCATCCATAAGAGGAAAATCGGGATGGAGCAGGTTCTCCGTCTGCATCCGTTCCAGGATCCCCCTCCGCGCAGCCAGCACATCCTCCGTATTCAGCAACCCCGGAAGATAAAGATATCCGTCCTCCGCCATCCGCGCGCACAGCGCATCCCGATCACCCAGCAAATCCCCGGAACGTTTCAGCAACCCAAAGCGTGACGGGGCCGTGTCGACCTCACGTCCGTTGTAATAGAGCGGCGGCACTTTCATCCTGCTTGACATGGCGGAAAAGTGGCACAGGAACAGCCGCACAATCAAGGCCTTTCCTGCCCCGTTGTATCGGATGTTGGTTATCCGAATGCCGAGATGAAGGCAGCTGCGCACCCACTATCTTTTCCCGACCCCTTTCTTTATCTTGCACAAACCCGAACTGGAGGTCCAGATTAGGCTTTTGAAGCCGAAGTCGGAGAGAGGTAGATTATGATGCTGAATTTCACTCTAAA
>CAZTAB010000307.1:0-3981 GCA_964611475.1 uncultured Verrucomicrobiota bacterium
AGATGGGTGTGGTACTGGAGAACCAGGAGCTGTGGGACGAAGCGCTCGACGCGTACAAGGATGTGGTCTATGCCTTTCTGGGAGATTGGGGAACGAATCACCGGTGGGGAGCCCTCTATTTTACGGAAGCGGCATTCAGGGCGGTGGGGATTTTGGAAAAACGTGGAGAATACTCCCTGGCTACCAATATTTTGCAGCGGGTCGTCGAGGCACGGATCCCGGCGGCAGAGCAGGCGGAGAACAGGATTCGGAAAATTCTTGAACAGGAGTTGCGACACTAGATGCTCAACCTGATTGAAATGGGCGGCCCGGTCATGTGGCTGCTTGCGGGCTGTGGATTGGTGGCGGGTCTGATTTTTTTCGAACGGCTGCTGCATCTCCATCGCGCGCAGATCGATGCTGGTGATTTTCTCCAAGGTATCTGCAACATTCTTCGTAGGGACAATATCGTGGAAGCGGTGAGTATTTGTGAGGAAACACCCGGCCCCATTGCGTACCTTGTCCGGGCGGCGGTTTTACATCACAGCGAACCGCGCGGGAACATGGAGCAGGCGATTCGTGAGGCGGGGCTGCACGAGGTTCCCCGGTTGGAGAGAAACCTGAACCTGCTGTTGACTCTTGCGCAGAGCTGTCCGCTGATCGGGCTTCTTGGTACGGTGCTGGGGATGATCAATTCGTTGGTGTCGATCGAACAGGGTTCGCCGTTGGTCCACGCCGGTGACGTGAGTCACGGGTTGTGGATCGCGCTGATTACCTCAGCTGCCGGACT
This sequence comes from uncultured Verrucomicrobiota bacterium, assembly GCA_964611475.1. Taxonomy (GTDB): domain Bacteria; phylum Verrucomicrobiota; class Kiritimatiellia; order SLOV01; family SLOV01; genus CAUZEO01. The sequence goes on from CAZTAB010000307.1 coordinate 770, forward strand.
GGCCATCGCGATTCCCGCCTATGCCGGGTACAATTTCCTTCTCGGGCGTGTGGAAGCCATCGTCCTTGACATGGAGCGTGCGGCAGGCGAGATCCTTGCGTTCCTTGCCAAGCGGCAGGCGGAGGAGGCGTCATGAGACAGACGGTTGATCCCGTCTACGAACACATCTTGTACATGGGGCGCAGATTCCATCCCCGGGCGCGTCGCACGCGCTGGTTTATGGATTTTTCGTCGCTTGTGGACGTGGTCCTGCTTTTGGCCCTGTTCGTTCTGATTCAATCATCTTTTGTTCTCCAGCCCGGCATCTACGTTCAGTTGCCTCCCGGTGGGGGATTCACATCCGGAACTGCCTCCGGAAACCTGGTTGTAACGGTGACCCGGGGCGGAACGGTCCTTTTTAACGACAGGCTTACGACGCTGGACGAACTGCAGGAGCGACTGCAGACCGCGGCGGATAAGCATCCCGGGGAATCCCTCTTGATCCAGGTGGATTCGGGGGTGTCACACGGGACCGTTCATTGGATCTGCAACCTGGCAGAGGCGACGGGAATAACCGAAGCGTTGATTGCCGAAGGCCTTGAGCCTCCGGCGACAGGCGGCCAATTGTGATGACCGCCGCGGACCCGGGTTCCGGTGGGCTGGGGCGAACAGCATCAGGGACGGCTGGCGGTAGGAAGAGGTGCTCTCGCGCCGGAGCAGCATCCCGCTATATGCTGCCGGCGGCGCTGATGGCAGGCATGATCGGGGTGTGGTCCGTCTCACTTGCTCCTCTGGATGTCAGAGGGCGTGTGGATGCGCAGGAGGGCATTCGGATCCGGTTCCTCTCCCCTTCCGAGCGCGTGGAGGGGGCGCGGGATCGGAGCTGGCCCGCCGTCCTGATGTCCTTGCCCTCATCCGAAGGATTCAGTGGAGATGTTCTGAACGACCGGATCTTCGTGGAGCCCGAGCCGAATGAACCGGAGGTGGAGACTTGGTTTCTGGAGCGTAAGCGAAAGAGTGCGTCCAGGAGCGAACTCACCCGTATTCGCCCCATTTTGGCCTACCATGCCGGGGAATCTTTCCACCCGCTGTCGAGGCCGTTGAGGCCTTTTGTGCCTGCTTCCGAAAGATCCAATGTGGAGGTCCTGTTTTTGCGGGGGTTGAAGGAGAGCGACTTCCTGCAGGTGCCGATTCCTGAAGGAATCGAGCGGGAAAGCGAAACCTTGTGGATTGCACGGTTGAAGGTCGAACTCGGGCCGGATGGAGACGTCCGGCTGGTGATGCTTGAACAGGGAACGGGACTGGCTGACCTGGATCGCGCGCTGGTGCGCAGCATGTATCGATGGCGGGGCAGGAGAGCCGGGGAGGGAGCCCGGGGAGAAGTTCGGATTGGTTTTGCCGGGGTTTCCGGGTCTCGCGGGAGGGAGGAGACCCGGGAATGATCACAGTGTCGATTTCCAACCTGATTTTCATCCCCCTGCTGTTCAGTCTTTTGATTCTTGTGGGCTGCCATGTATACTATACGGCGGTTCGGCTTGCCCACGGGGTCAGGGAGCGGCGCAGCAGGATCTATCGATGCCAGGTTTGTGAGCATGTCTACGTGGACGACCGGGACCTGCCGCTGGCTCGATGTCCCCGGTGCGGGTGCCTCAATGACGCGGTTCGCAGATGAATGGCGCGCGTGGAGAACTCATTGAAATCGAAAATCCAGATTATCGATAGCGCAGAAGCGACGAACGCAAAGACAATCCGAGCGTTCTTTGCCCGGCCCCCGTTTCCGGAGAAGGCCGAGGCCGTCGCCCGAAAGATCCTGCGCGATATTTCCCGTGAGGGCGACACCGCGGTGGCGCGGTACGCAAAACGATTTGACGGCGCGTGCCTCGTGCCTGGCCGGTTTCGGGTCACAGATCGGGAGATCGAAGAAGTAAAGCGATCGGCGGATGCCGACTTCAAGCGGGCAGTTCGTGCGTCCGATCGACGGGTTGCCCTGTTCAATCGGGGGGGCAAGCGGAGGGACTGGACAATGCGTTCTCCTGGAGGCGGCCATTTAGGGGAGCGATTCACGCCGATTCGGCGTGTGGGGGTATACATCCCCGGGGGCGAGGCACCCCTCGTTTCCACCGCCATCATGACCGTGACCCTGGCTCGGACCGCTGGCGTTTCCGAGATCGTGGCGTGTACGCCGTGCGGTCCTGACGGGTCGGTCAATGCGCATGTGCTGTATGCGTTGCAGTATGCCGGTGCTACTGAAATCTACCGGGTTGGCGGTGTGCAGGCCATCGGCGCCATGGCGTTTGGGACACGGGCCATTCCCAAGGTGTTGAAGATTGTGGGGCCAGGGAACGCCTACGTGACCGCTGCGAAACGACAACTATACGGTCTGGTTGATCTGGATCTGGTCGCGGGGCCCAGCGAGATTGCCGTGCTCGCTGACGGTTCAGCGGTTCCCCGCCATGTGGCGCTTGACCTTCTTTCCCAACTCGAGCATGGGACCGGGGACGAGAAGGCCCTGTTGATCACGACCTCGAAACGCTTGGCGGAGAAGGTTGTGCGCTCTGTCTGGAGTGAATGCGGGTCGCTTTCGCGTGGCGAGTGGCTGAGGGGGGTCCTTCCCCGGAACCTGCTTGTCGTTCGTGTCCGGACCGTGGGGGAGGCGCTTGCTCTCAGCAACCGATTTGCGCCCGAGCATCTGGAATTGATTGTCAGAAATCCCCGGAACTGGCTGAAGGGCGTGGAGAATGCCGGCGCAGTGTTTCTCGGGCCCTATACGCCCGAATCCGCAGGGGACTTCGCGGCTGGGCCCAGCCACGTTTTACCCACAGGCGGAACTGCCGCCGTCTTTTCCGGCCTGACGGCCGAGACGTTTCGAAAGAAAACCAGCGTGATTGGCTTGACCCGCCGGGACCTTGAAGATGTCCTGCCCGTCATCGAAACGTTTGGGCGAGTCGAAAATCTGGATGCTCATGCGAAGTCCGCTCGCGCACGTTTTGAAAAGTAGATGAACGCGTACGTGAAAAAGTCCGTTGAGGCGCTGCGTCCGTATGTCCCAGGGGAGCAGTCCACGGACCCGGATGTTCTGAAATTAAATACGAATGAGAATCCGTATCCCCCCTCATCTGCTGATCCTTCGCCCCTCCCGGTTTTCCCTGTCGTAGAGCTCCGATAGTATCCTGTTCCTCTCTGCCGTGAATTGTGCGACGCGAGTTCTGGGACTCTCGTGTGCGGGCCGGAGC
>CAZTAB010000308.1:0-6351 GCA_964611475.1 uncultured Verrucomicrobiota bacterium
CCCATAAATCCCCGCACGGATTCCTCGGCCGCCTCCCAGCATGGCGGCCCGCCGAAAAACGGCTCGCGCTCGATCCCTTCCGTGTACTCCGTGTTCGCCGGCGTCTCGCAGTCGATGGAGTAGTTGAAAAAAAGGTTCATAGTTTGATTTCCCACAGGTAACTGCTCCGGTGCGGATTATCGTTTTCACCGGCGTACAGGAAGCCGTCGGGTGTGATGTCTACATCGTGGCACTGCCACATTGCCACGCCGTCACCGTCCACGATTGGATGACCCAATTCATATGTGTCGTCGGACGGGTCGAATCGCAGAAGCCGGCACGCGCCCTGCCTTCCCGTCACGCCGTATGCATATCCGTCGTCGCGCATGGTTAGGGAGGTGAGGCGGGAGGGGCGATCCTCGATGGGCGTTCCGAGGTGTGTCGCGTCGCCCGTGGAGGTGTCAATCCGGAAGAGGGACCCGTTGCCGCCGGAGGCGTATAGGCAGCCGGTACCCAGGTTGAATAGACCTTCCACCTTGGTGAACCCATATTCCCCGTCCACGCGCGGCAGGCCCTTTGTGAAGAAGTGGATTTGTTCCGCCTTCGGGTCGTACGTGCAGAGACGGAAACTGTCCACGCCCGGCTGATTCTGCCATGCCCGGGTCTGGCTCCAGCCCATCCACGCGTTTCCCGCATCGTCCAGCACCACGTTTTCACCCTGGCCCATGTTGTAGACGCTTCCGATGAGGCCCAGGTCGGAGCCGGTTTCGGTTTCCAGGTCGAACACGCTCAAATGTTCCGGTGTAAAATGCATGCTGTAGATGACGCCGCGCAATTCGTCCAGGGCGATGCTTTGGATGTACACATGGGGAATAGGGATCCCCAGCCTGCGGGTGGTTCCGGTCTCGATGTCGTGCTTGAAGATTCCGCCGCCGGGTGCGTCCCAGTACCTGTCCACGTCGTGGAGGAGGGCCGTGGCGGTGTAGAGGGAGCGGCCGTCGCTGCTCAGTTCCATGGAACGATGAAACTTGGCGTCGTAGCGGTCTGCGCTTTTTCCGAAATCCGTATCGATAAATTCATCCGTTGCGCGATCGTACATCTTGATAATGTCGTCATCGTAGCTGGTAATCCCGCAATAGATCCGGTTGTTGGAGGGGGAGTGGACGACCCCGTCGAAACTGATCCAGTCCCGCCGCCACCGTTCATCCTTTATAAAGTCGGTGTAATTCCATCGATCCTCGATGGTGTTCTCCCATTCTCCGTTGAATTGGCGGTTCTTCAACTTCAGTGATCTGACCGTGTGACTCATGTTCCAAGCTTGTTCAGTACGTTGCGAGTGATGACCGGCACCGGTGAACCCCGGGTATGGAGACCGTGGCACCACTCGATGGTGGCCGCGTTGAATACCGTGCCCCCGAATTCAGTTTCGTTTATCGAGACGACACCGTATGCATCCGCCTCGTCGCCGGTGCCGCTTCCATCCGTGTGAAGAAATCGGTCATTCACGATGATGGCCTCGGCAATGCCGAGGATTCTGTACTCCTTCGAAACGCCGTCCCGCCCGGTGAAAACCGGCTTGCCGCCAATGAACTCAATGTCCGCCGCATCGGCCTCGACACCCACAATGGAGTCCTCTCGCCCGAACTCATCTCCTTCTTGGAGCCCGGTGTCCCGGTAAATCCAGTGGTCCGGTTCGGTGACCCGGAAAAAGCCGTACCTCCCGTCCCCTGTTACCGTGGCATGGAAGACGCCCGGTGTGTCTGTTTTGGCGTGCACGAAACTGGTGTACATCAGGCCAATGGTCCGCTGCCGCATGTTCTCGATGTATGGCCAAAAGTCGGTTTCCGGCCGCTTGGCGGTCGGAGGGTCTTTTGGCTGGGGCTTGTGGCAGGACATCGACCGGAAGTCGTTTCGGTACTCTACATCGTGGAAAAAACAGTTCCCGGCAAACAGAAGCAGGTTGCCGCCATTTTTCACGAACTGTTGAAGCTGCTCGCACTCGCTGCGCGTATTGTACTCGTCGTGCCCGATTCGCAGATTGGCCCGATAGGCGTTCAGCAACTCCGGCTCCGCATCCAGGTCGGCGTTAATCCCGTAGTCGACGCTGATATCCTCGGCATCGAGCCAGGAGAGGAAGAACTGGTCCCAGAAGTAGAAGTTTCCCATCACGTTTGGCTGCAGCGGGCGCTCGAAACTGACGATGTCGGCACGCTCCCGGCCGGTCGAGATGTAGTCGTAGAGGCTTTTCCCCCCCACATTATTGTAGGCGGCGTAGGTGTTGGTCGCGAGCGTCAGGAGCATGGGCGCACCCGGCTCCCGCGGGCGAACGACGAAGAGGATTTCGCGCAGGCCCTGGCCGGTGGGGAATTCCGCGATGTATACGCCGCCGCGCCAGTCACCGGGGATTTCCAGTGTCGCGGCGACCGGCCAGTCGAACCCGTCCTGATAACCGTGTTCCGGCATGGGGTGGAGCTCCCCGTGTAGATTGTCGATGGTGGCGATGTATTCCCGGCGGGCTCCCTCCCGGGCGATCCGAATGTCATACTTCGCACGCGAGATCGAGACGTGAAAATCGATGGAGTCCCCCTGCTTCACGCTCATGCGCCCGCCGTACCCGCCCTCGGCCAGTTTCCAATAGCGGGTGGCATCCTGCTCATGATGAATCCAGAGGTGTTCGCGTTGCATGACGGCTGGGGATAGTGCATGAATCACCGGTTGAAGGCAACCCGGCGACACCCGAGGGAAAAGGAGTAAGCGATGATCCGCGGAAGGGCCAGGCTGCATTTTTGCCGGATGGAAATGTCTCGGCAGGGTGTAAGCGGGACTCTATATTGGAAGCGTGTCTGGTTTTCGTTTGAGATCCGGTCGTCAGGGTGCATTCACGCTGATCGAGTTGCTGGTCGTGATTGCGATTATCGCGATCCTTGCCACCCTGCTATTGCCGGCGGTGAAGGACGCGCTGGAGCGCAGCCGGGACGCGGCGTGCAAGTATAACCTGCGGCAGGTCGGCAACGCGCTTTACGCCTACCTTCGGGACAACGACAGCATGATGCCGCCGACCGCGTTGCGGATGGAGCCGGACCCCAGAGGCGGAAGGACCCTGCCGGACGGCGTCCGGTACTCCCAATTCAAGCGATACTGGCTCCTCTCGGTTTGGGAAAAAGGCGGGCCGTACGCGGGCGGGCCGCGGGACGGAAACGGGATTCTTGCCGAGTATCTCGGCACCGAAGGTCAAGGCCTGGATCTCGTGAGGCACTGCCCCTCAATGAAGGATACATTCGGGTATGGCTCCTATTTCGGAGCTGTTTACTACCAGCCGTTTTTCAAATACCAAAGCTATGCCCCGAATTCGTATGTGACCTCCCAGGGCAAACTGGGCGCCCAGTTTCAATACCTTCCGTTTCCTTTCGATGATGTGAATGCTACTCCCACGAAAACCATCGCGATGGTGGATTCGTCCGGCGGCTATCCATACACGTTCGGCCCACGGGATGGGAGCTGGTACGACTTCAGTGCGCGGAATGCGACCCCGCGGCATTTCGACCGTTTCAATTCCATGTTTCTCGACGGTCACGTCGAAGGGTGCACGCTTGAGGAGCATTACACGGAGGAGTACTGGACGCCGCCCGGGCTGTTCAATTGAGACAAGGCTTGGCATCCCGGGTGATGTTGATCCGCCGTGATCTTGCGAACTCGGCCATGTCTGCTCAAATGTATTGCGAGTGCACGGTCACGGAGGCATGATTGAATCATGACGAAGGAAGAATACCTGGTTTTTGTTACGTCGTGGGGTGGCCAAACGGAGGACGCCATTATCACGTATCGCCTGAACGCGGAAACGGGTTCGCTCGCCGAGTTGCATCGCTACCGTGGGCTTGAGAACCCATTTTACCTTGCCGTTTCCCCCGACAAGAAGCGGTTGTATGCAGCGTATGCCCCAGGTGATTTTGAAAATGCGGCCGGTTTTGTGGCTTCCTTCGAGATTACCGGTGACAGCGGGAAGCTTGCGAAGTTGAATGAGCAGCCATCCCGCGGCAACACGACGTGTTATGTCGACGTCGACCCGACCGGGAGCGTGGTGGTGTTTGCCAACTACACCTCGGGGAGTATCGGGGCCTATCCGGTTCAGCCTGACGGATCACTGGGCGCAATGTCGTCGTTTGTGCAACATCACGGAGCCAGCAGGGTGAATGAAAGCAGGCAAGAGGCTCCACACGCACACTGCGCCGTAATCAGTGCAAACGGGCGGCATGTCTACGTGTGCGATCTGGGCATGGATCAGGTCGTCGGCTACGTCCTGGACGTGCCCTCCGCTACCTTGACGCCGCAGGAACAGCCGGTCGTTCGCACGATCGGCGGCGGCGGCCCGCGGCACTTCACCTACCACCCCCATGGCCGCTTTGTCTACGCGAACAACGAATTGACTAGTTCGGTGAACGTGTTCAGCTATGAATCTGACCTTGGCCACCTGATCGAACGACAGGTGATTTCCTCGATCCCGGATGATTTTGATGGCAGCAATTCCACGGCCGACATCAAAACTACGCCCAATGGCCGCCACCTGTACTGCTCCAACCGCGGACATGACAGCATTGCCATTTACACGATTGGCGGCGATGGCTGCCTGTCACTCGTCGATATCCGGTCCAGCCTTGGAAGCACGGCCCAGAATCTGGCGATCACTCCAGATGGGAGCACGCTGCTGTGTGCCAACATGGGCAGCGAGGGCGAGGGGGAGGAAAACTTGGCCTTGTTCCGCATCGACGGAGATACGGGGAAGCTCGAAGCGCTTGGCGCCCCTCAGCTTCTCCCGGGACCCTCCTGTATCCAGATCATTTGAAGGCAAAGCGACGTCAAAGAACCTTCCTTCACGGAGGATGCCGCTCGGTTGGGTCTTGACGATCTGAGGTCGGTGGCGCAACGACCTACGGAGCGTCGTCCACGATCCGGTAGAATGCCTGGGTGGGTGTCCCCCGCGGATCATACAGGATTTGTTCGGCCCCATTGCCGCGCACGAGGGCACCGGTTTTCACGTAGTTCGTTCCGTTATCGGAGCACTCCAGTTCATAGATCAACCCGGTGACTTCCCCCGTGAAAACGAAACCCAGTTGGTCGGTCAGGGTCGCGCCGGCAATTTCCGGCGGACTCGGGGGAGAGTCGCCTAACCCGTACTTGTCCGCATCTGCCTGGAAATTCTGCGCGACCTCCTCCGGCGTCAATACGTCGGTATAAATGCGGATGATGGCGATATCGCCAAGGAATCCCCGGTCGCCCTCGGAGTCATTGATCGTATGGGTCGTGACGTACGCGAGATCCGCCGTCCCACCGCCTCCCAGGAACACGTTGTTAGTGGTCTCGGTCCAGACCGGCGTCTGGTTCCCGTTGATGTAGATGTTCATCACCCCATCCTGTGCGTTCGTGGCGCTCACGTCCTGGTAGGTGATCGCCATCTGGCGCCATTCCCCCATCGGAAGCGGGATGGTGTCGAAATTCCCTTCCCGGATTCCAGCCCGGTCCCTGAAATCGATATCCAGAAGCTGGTCGTCCTGGCCTCCGGGAGGCGGCCCGCCGGTGGTCATGGCGAGGTGGAAGTTGTTTCCCACGAAGTTTATCGTCTTGCGGAAGGAGGCGATCTGACCCTCACTGTTGTCCCCGCGTCGACGAAGCCAGATCTCGTAGGTGAAGTCCGTGATGTTTGCGGGGGAGATTGCGCCCCCGAAATGCTGTTGGGGGCCACTCCCTCCGGCATATTGTGGCTCTGCGCTGAAGTATCCGCCTCCGCCCAGCGTGGCGTTGTGCAGCGGGGCAACGAGAGAGGTCACGACGAGCGTTCCGGTCGCGCCGATGGAAGGCTGGGTGAAGTCCCACCCGTCGGATCCATTGAAATCGTTGTTTGCATTCGCCTCAAAAATGAGATCGTCGGTGACCACTTGAGCCTGACCGGCGATCACAGGGAGAAGGCAACCGAGCGCGACTGCGGAAACCTGAATCGACGTTGATGCAATTCTCATTCTTATCATCTCCTTGCGTCCTTACGGCGCTGAAATAACCTTCACACGATTGAATCCGGGGTTGCCCGGCTCCACGTTGTCATACATCCGCATCGTCGAGCCATTTCCCTTGATGAAAGCCTTGGCCGATTGCCAGTCCTCGTCCGCGAGGGGACTCGTGGTCCGCTCCAACTCGTAGAGCGTGCCGTTAACCGTGTCCAATCGGATTTCCACGAGGTCGGCCTGATTCACCGGAATGATCGTGGAGGGGGGTTGGGGGAAGGGGTAAAGCGCCTTTTGCGCATCGAAGTTCTGGGAGATCTGCTCCGGGGTCAGGACCACGTCATAGAGCCGAAGAATGGCGAGGTCCCCGCTCATGTTC
>CAZTAB010000309.1:0-2139 GCA_964611475.1 uncultured Verrucomicrobiota bacterium
CGGTGTTCGGCATCAGCGAGACAACCCATTGGCACGCGCCGCGATTATTGGAGTCGATCGCTGAACAACTGGTGCAGGGGAACTTGTGGGCGAGCAGACAAACATCCACACAGAGCAGCAAGTCGTCGTCGGTGAATTAGGCCGTCGGTACTCAAGCATGCCAGACGTGCCCTGACGGATGCCTTCAGCGAACGCGACGAATCCGGACTCGTCCATCGAGATACGACGACCCGTCTTACTTGGAAACGAGCGATCTTTCGTACTCGATTTCAGAGGCGCGACGGACACCGTATCGCTCACACCACTCGCGCAGGGGCGAGCTGTCGATCTGGAAATTCGACTCAATCAGGGCGCCGATCGGTTGCCTTTCGATCGGGTGGCGAAACTTCTCTTTTACGTCTTCCGTTTGCGCGACGAAATCATTCGGCGAGAGCTAGGACCAAACATCAGCACCTTGCGGGTTTGCGGAGTTCGATTCATTCCCGGCCAGAGGAAGGTTCGATTCTCGAAGAGAAATACATCGCCGGCACGCAATTGGGGTTCGAGTACGTCCTCGGGATCGGTCCTGCCAAAAACACTACACACCGGGTCCCACCAGAATGGCGCTGAATCAAGAGCTTCCGCCAACCATCTCGTAAATTTTGTCGTACACCAATTCCGAGAAACTACACTGGCGGCCTCCCGAATCGGTGTTCATCCGGTGTCGCCTCTCCGAACGCCTGGGAAATCCTTGTTGTACTGTTCGAGCAGTCTATCCAGATCCGACTCCATGAAGTACATCTTGAAATGGGAGACGGTCCGGTTCGTGTTCTCGTCATAGTCGATGCTCATATCGGGCCAGATGTGAAGGCAATCGTGCCATCCCTGCAAGAGGGTCTTGCTATCTCTGCAGGCCCATGCGGCCAAGTGCTTTCCGTCACGAGAGACGATGCCGATCAGGCTGTGCGTGGGCCGTGCGTCGCTGATCCCCCAGAAGGCCTCGGGCTGGCCCGGGTGCTCGCGCCATACCGGCATGTACTGCTGCACCCAGGGCGGCGAGTTCTTCTCGTCATCCGCTGGACGTCGGGTATCCGGATATCGACTCGTGTCCTTGAGAAGCGTGAACCCTCGATCGGCGAAAATGAAGCACTGGTTGACGAACGATTCGACGAAGTGGCCCTTCAGGCTTTGAAATCCGGGCGCGCGGCGGAACTGCCAGCAGCCCTGCACGCTGCATACGGCATTGACTGCCTCAGGGGTCGGGCCGCTGACCGTCACGGTCCAGTCAATCGCGCCTTTGGATGGGACAAGCGTGGTCTCAACCTCCGCACCTTCCGGATGCGTGTGCTTCAGAATCATGGAACCATCCGCCTGCGGGTAGTCGTCTCCCTGACCCAGCTTGTCCTCGTAACACCAGACGTCACATTCGAAATCGGGAATGGTCGGCACGGCTATGCGCACCATCGTGCGAACGCTGTCGTTTCGTCTCTCTTGTTCTATACCGATCGCCGGATTCTCTCTATTGCTCATGCCCCACTCCAGATTGATCAGCATTTCACTTTCTGGTCGAACCAGAATGGCGCCTGGTTATACGTATGCGGACTGGGCCGGGCGCTTACGCATGCGGGGTGGGCTTCCGGATTCATGTGGATGCCCGTCATTCGGTCCGTCCGGTGCTTCCTGCGTCCGGTTGCACCCGTTGATCGACGTTGAGTCCAGTCACTATGGGCAACCGTCGGCCCATTACAAGCCGGGATGGTGCACAGGAAGGGGCTTGAACACCCCCAGTGGGTCCCATTAGTGAGTGGATCTGCGAATCAAAGGCGGCGGGAGGCGTCAAAACTCCTCGGCTCTCAAGGATAGGCGCGAGGCGTGACGCACGCGCAGAACTTGGACCGTAAACTCCACGATTGTGAAGAGGATGCGATGAGGGGTCCGTCCTCACGCATGCCAGGATTCAAATCGTTGAAAGCGTTTGATCAATTGAAATCCGGCTCATCCGGATGCCCCTTGAGAACCATAAGGCGGCGGGCGATCTTCCGGCGGACCTGGTCATAGGTATTGATGTCTTCCTTCTCGCTGCTTTCGCCAAGATGGTGTGCCTCTTTCAGGATCGGTTCATCGACCTTCCCCGGACCTCCATTTTTTTCAAGTTCCCTG
>CAZTAB010000310.1:0-5262 GCA_964611475.1 uncultured Verrucomicrobiota bacterium
ACTGAAGACCACCTCCACCGACGGGTCACAGCCGTCGGTCGCGCTCCCCTCACCCGTCGCAGACGGGGACGTCGAGGCGCCGCACTCCACCGTCACGTCCGCGGGCACCACAAGCTCCGGCGCCGTCATGTCCACCACCGTGATTCTCTGCAGGCATGCCACCGAGTTGCTCTCGTTGTCCACGACGGTCCAGGTTCTCTCAATCTCAAAACTGTGCAGACACGCTCCGGCAATGACATGGTCGCTGTGGTTGATGACAAATGGCCCGCAATGCCCATCCGCGCCAGCCGTCCCGGTCGTCTGGGGATCCGTGGACTCCTCACAGCTCTGTATTACGTCGGGCGGGCAGAGAATGGAAACGTCACAGGTGCGGATGGACGTTGCCTCTGTATCGTGATTGTTCTCAGAATTCACATCCAGTTCTTCCTGGATCACCTCCACCCGGTTCGAGAGAACGGACCCGCCCACGACGTTGGTCCCGACTTCCACCATGACGCTGAAGGTGAAACTTTCCGCCAACACGAGGTTGGTGGGACCACACCGGAAGCCTTCAATGGTCGCGGCGCAATCTATTCCACTCGCGCTGACGAACGTAAGCCCGGCGGGCAGGGTGGCTTCGATCACCAGTCCCGTGGCATTGAGCGAGCCCGGAACAATTGGTGGGTCCTCCTCCTCCTCCTCCAGCGGAGGGTCTTCAGCATCGCGAACGGCGACCGGGACATTTGGCGAAGCAATGTTTTCCACCGTGAACGTGTAAGTGAACTGCTGCCCCGGTTCCACGACAAGCGATTCAATGACTCCGTCCCCGTCATCCTTTGAGATGGAAAGATCCAGAGCAGGGGGAATGAACCCCTCCTCAAACCATGCTAACTCCTCGAACCCGCCTTCGCTGGCATCCAAATCCCCCATGCGAAAGAAGACGTAGACAAAGTTGGTATCGACACATCCAGAGAACACTGACTCGGGAAAAAGGAGAACGTAATCGATCTCGTCGCTATCAGAATTGTTGTCCCCAAGCAGCACGCTCACATCACCCGCGCTGTCGATGTCGTATTTCAGGGTTCCGATATTCGGATACCCCGTGTTCTTGGGTGTGGGAGAGCAAAAAATTTGGAGGCGGTCCAGGGTGATGTCCGATCCGGAATCATTCAAATTCAAGATCAACTGCCGGAACGGCATCCCATCGATCGTGACGACCGGGATGTCGGAGAGTTGCACGTTTGGATCAAAGGATCCTCCCTTTTCGTCGAATTCGGCAGCGGCCGAGGTGTTGTACCCCTGCTCAGATGGGGTATTCTGGATGCGGACAATCGTATTGATGTCGCCGCCGTCTATGGTGCCTCCCCCGGCAACTTGAACGAACGTCGCATTGTTGACCGTGTGTGCGGCGCCGATACCGCTCACGTCAAACAACTCGACGGAGGAAGCAAGCGCGGCTCCTCCATGCGCCAGCGTAGCGGCGGCGATGAATGAGGCTGCACGCACACACCTGCCCGGCTTCCTCCTTTTACACCGCCTGGCTTCGTCGATGACAGCCCCCCCCCTGCAGATGTCATCACCGGGCTTGGCTCGAGCATTCAAATTCGACCTCTTTCCTCCGATTCCTTAGCAAAGCGGTGAACGGCCTACGGTATGTATTCCTCGTTAAGCGGTCTCACCCCACCGAGAAATTGAACGATTCCAGGATCCGTGAGTTGGACGACCCCAAATAAAGCCTGGATTGAGCCACGGATCTCTAAACATTTGTGCCGTACTCCCGTCGATCCGGCCCATCGACAACCCCCTGCAAGGCGGAATATCTCGCTCTGGCTGTCATTGACACTGTTCAGACAAATCAAAACTGGAAAACATGTCCATCCGATGGCGTACCAAATAAAGAACACTCTATAAACCTGTCATTACACGTCTTAATTTGTCAATATCAGTGTTTGACAGTCAAAAACAGCATATACATGGCAATGCTGGCCAAAACGAAGGGATCCAAGGCATAAAACAAGAGATTTCAAATCTCACAAGGCACTTGTTTTAAATATGTTACGACTAAAACTTACAGATTATCGAGCACGCGAGGATAGGCCGGCCAGAAGTGCGACCAAGGCGTCTTTTCCAACCGGCTTTTTCAGTACGGTAAGCGGCCCGAATTCAAGTGCTTCCTCCATCATGCGACTGTCGAAATAACCCGTAACTATGACAATCTCGAGTTTCGGATGGGATTTCCGCAAGGCCCGCAGCGTCTCGACTCCATTCGGCGCAGGCATCATCAGGTCAAGGAGCAGCAGGTCGCAAGGCTGCTCATTGATCACCTTGATCGCATCCTCCCCCCCTGAAAGGCTGGTTACTTCGCAACCACACCCAATGAGCCACTTGGTGAGCAGCGAGCGGACGGAGGGATCATCGTCGACCACAACAACGCTAAGCGTAGACTGGCCCTGGTTGCTGTTCTGATTCACCCACTCATCGATCCGTGCCTGTTCGAATCGCCAATATCGCCCGACCTTGGAAGCCGGCATACGCCCGGTTCTCGCGAATTTGTAGACGGTCTCCTCGGGCAGTTTCAGATACGCCGAAACCTCTGCAACGGTTAGGTATTTCGTGTCCATGACTCCAGTCCCACTTGGTTTTCGTGTCCCTCCCACTTTGATGTCTATACGTCATTATTTGTCCCTATGCGGCATTGTCAACTAAAAACGAGGTGTGTTCTTCCAAGAACTGCCGCTACACAGCTCGTCCGCACTCTCCATCTACCAATGTCCCCAACTTCGCCGAGGGCAGTTTAGAGAATCTGTATTTTCACCATGCGAATTCTCGCCGCCCCACCATGACATCCTTCCGGTTCCGCCGACATGATCACACAGAGTTCCTCTCCCGCCCGGTCGCACAACGAAAGCCGGACGCAGTTCCACTGCGGCGAATCAGAATACAGGCTGCGGTCTTCGCCCCCGACGTCGTTCTGGAAGTGCTAGGAAAGCACTACTTCCTTCTCCTCTCCGGCAACGGGATCGAGCAAGAGAAGCACCTCGGCCTCTGACGCAGGACCGTATACCGGAGGGAGGCAGAGGGTCCCTCCAATCCTGCACACCGCAAGGAACTTCGGTTCGCCCCGCACGACCTCAAATGGCGGCCGGATCCATCGGGATACGGATCGCCCGCGCCCGTGGGCAAGGGGAAAGCTGACAGGCTCGGGTCCAATCCCTGTTCCATAAACCGGCTCTGCAGGCAGGACCGAATCCGACCGGACCTCCACAATGAGAGAAGAGGATCGGATCTTCGCTCCCGGAATGAAGACTGCGACAAACCCGTTGCCGGACTCTATCCTAGACTCTTGAACAATCCTGCCGGATCCGGTCTCCCGGACTCGAACGGTTTTTCCAGCAGCTGAATCCGACGTTTCAAGGTCCAGCCAAAGCGTCAATGGTTCTCCCGCCCGGCAGTGGATGGACTGCGAAACCTCCCGATGGGACCAGGGCTCAATTTTCTGCAACTCGAATTGTCCGCCCGCGATCTCAACAACCGCCGGCTGGCCACCAGCATCCATGTGTGGCACCAGATCCGCCTGTGCGCGCACCAAATGCTCGGTAGAAACAGGATACTGATGGATAATTCGCGTATAGAACGCTTCCTTGTTGGTGGGGCGGAGGTACCAGCAACTCCGATTCCGGTTTGCCAACCGGCGATCCATCCCCGCCGACGGGGTTTCCAGGGTCACGTCCGTATAAGTGACCAGGGCATCGCGAAGGTACCGGCAGGCCGGTTCGTGATACACCGCATCTTCGTCCGCGACCACCGCTGCGAGCGCCTGCTGAAACCGGCGAACTTCACTGCGCGAGACGGAGGGACCCCATGACTTCTGATTTGCCGCCAGAATGATCATGCCGCCTGCAAGCAACAAGGTGAACGCGGCCAGGACTCTGCGCGACATGCTCCCGTCCCATTTCATGCGCGCCGACACTGCCCGGAGCAGGCAGGCAAAACCCTCCCCTGCGAGGGGAGCGAGAAAGGCGACCGCGACCAGGGCGTACCTCCGATGCGCCTCCACACATGCATAGAAAAAGACAAAACACAGGGAGGGAATCACGAAATATAACCAGGTGCCGGGTGCCTTCCGATGCGCATGTAGCCCGATCAACAAGAAGAAGCTCCCCGGCCAGGTAAAGGCCTCGATGACAAAACCCGACAGCGCCGCCAGCCTCGCCATGTATTGTGACACGACCTCCGCCCGTTCCGCAGAATTGGACAGGGCGAACCACACGTAACGCGCCTGAAAACTAACCCCGTGCTCTGCAAGTAAATACAACGCAGCCGACACGACGAGAAGCACCACCAGCGGAAGGAGAAGCCAACCGACTTGCCACCGGCGCGGCGACTCGACAAGAAACCATCGCGCAGCAGCGCAGACGAGACAAACGAGCATGGGCTCCCGGATTCCCGCAGCAAGAACCAGCAACACGCCAGCACCCAGCAACCGGGGTCGGGCACGGGTTGTGGCGGCCGCATTTTCGATTAGGACATATCCGGCAAATGCGAAGGCATATGCGGGCACCTCCCGAAACGGATACAGCAGGAAGTGGATGTTCAACCCGTAGCCGAAGAATATCGGCAGCAGGCTGAGCATCGATGCGATCATCACGGTTCGATCCCTCGACGGAGCTCGAAACCGGAGAATCGCGAACAGCGTCCAGGAGAAAAAAACCGCAAGAGCCGGGTTTACGTAGTAGGCCCCAAAGTCTCCCAAAAGCGCTATGGCCGCGCCGAGCAGCAAGGGATACCCTGGCGCGACCCGAAAGAAGGCCTGCCAGAACATTTCGCAGCCCGGGGGCTCCCGCAGCAGCGTTTTAGCGAGGCCGATATAAAAAAAAGGATCCTGCGCTGTGACAAAATTCCGGATGCTCGCGGCGGAAACAACCACGAACAGGACCACCCAGAGGGCGTACCATATCCCCGAAAAGTGGCCCGATCGGATGTCCCGGCCTTCCGTCATTCCAATAGTGCACGAGAGGGTGTTCCTCCGGACGCAGAGCTCCGGCTGATACAAACCCCTTTACTAAACGCCTCCCGGCACGGTAGAATCAAGACACATATTCCCCAGCACGTCATGAACGACACGCCGTAGACTCCGGTCCAACATGGAACAGGTTTGGCCACGCAACGGCGCAAGGAGGACCTGGATGTACGCACGCCCTGAGGTAACAAAGTATTCACCTGATGGATTGAAGGACCTTCTCGGGCCGGTCGAAACGCAGTACTGCGCGCTGGATAGCGCCA
>CAZTAB010000311.1:0-3237 GCA_964611475.1 uncultured Verrucomicrobiota bacterium
AGACTTCGGCGGGAAGGATTCAATCTGCCGGCTCCTGATGCATGGCACGGCACTATACCGGACGAACTGGCAAGCCGGAACCCCGAACCTTCCGCTCACACCTGCCGGCCGGGCACCCAGGCCGTGGTTCGTCCGCCCACAGTATCAAAACGGATCGTTTCTCCCTGTGCCGTTGTCGCGGATTTTTTCTTTCTCCAGCGGTGGTGGAACAGCCACGATCGAGGGAAGCGGCCGGCGTCCGCATCAACGTCGACGGCTCGGCGAACGATCCGGCGGAGACACGACCGGATGGCGCGTACCTCGGAATCGGTCAAACAGTCGGCCCGCCGCTTCGGCGCCACGCCGGCCTGGTAGAGCACTTCATCGGCGATCCAGTTGCCGACTCCCGCGGCGAAGGACTGATCGAGCAGCAGGGCCTTGATCGCTGTTTTCCGTTGTCCTACGATCTCGGCGAATACGGAAGTGGCCGGCAGTTCGCACAGTGGATCGAAACCCAGGCTGCAAATCGGCTCCTCCCGTGTCGGGTCGGCTTTGTACAGTCGAATGCGCCCCAGGCGCCGTTTGTTGACCATGGCCAGCCGCTGGCCATGGTCGGCGACCATTTCGATTTTCCAGTAGGGAGGACGATCCCTGTTGTCGGTGTAGGCGTGAAACGAGCCCGTCATGCCGAAGTGAAACCCGGGCCACGGCCGTTCATCGAGTTCCATCCACAGGTGTTTTCCCTTGCGGTGCACGGCAACAACGGTGCGTCCGGAAATTGCGGCGGCGAGTCTGCGGGGCGGCACCTTGTGATACACGCCCCTGTCCGCCACGGTGTATACGGCGGCGATCCTTTGCCCGGCGAATGCCTGTTCGGCGAGTTTGCGTCCCGCTTCGACTTCAGGCAATTCAGGCACCTTCCGGGTCCTTGGACTTTCGCGCGGACTTGGCCTGACTCCGCTGGCGGGCGGCGCTTTGCATGTCGACAAAGCGATCCGTTTCGTCGACGATCTCCGATCCCAGCAGCGTTTCAACGAGGTCCTCCAGCGTGACCAGTCCGGCGAGCCCTCCGTATTCGTCGGTGACCATCGCGATATGCCACCGGTGCTTGAGGAACTGGTTCAGCAGAGTGAGGCAGTTCGCTGTTTCAGGGACGAAGGAGATGGGCGTGGCTAGGGACTGGATTCGCTTGCCCCCATTTTCCGAGTCCACCGAGTACAGATGGCGGCGCAACACATAGCCGGAAATGTTTTCCGAATGTCCCTTGTAGATTGGAATGCGGCTGAAGCCGACGGACCGCACGCGATCGATTGCGTCATCGACCTGCATTTCCGCATCGAGGCTAAATGCCACCACCCGGGGCGTCATGATGTCTTTGGCGGACTTTTCCTCCAGGTCGATGATGTTCCGGACCATTTCCCCCTCTTCTTCCGTCAAGTGGCCGTCGCTCTCCCCCAGGTTGACCATGGCCACGATTTCATCTTCCGTTACGGCCGATCCGGAGGTTCCGCGGGTGATCAGGTCCGTGAATTTCTGCACCACCCAAATCACGGGGTGAAGCATGTGCAGGAGGAGAATGATGGGCCAGACAATCCAGTGCCAAAGCCGGCGCCAATAGACGGCGCCGATGGTTTTTGGAATTAATTCGGATAGAAACAGAATTCCAAGCACCAAGAAGGTCGAAAATGCGGTGATGCCCAGCGGGGAGAGGATGTCCCGGCTGATGACGCCCGCGAGGGTCGCACCCGCGGTATTGGCAATGGTGTTGAGAACGAGGATCGCGGTAATGGGCACTGCGATGTTCGTCTTCAGATCCAGCATTCGGTCGGCCATACCCTTCCCGTCGTCGTCGTCGTTCTTGGCCGCCTCGATCGTTCCGATCCGGGTGGAGTAGAGGACCGCCTCGAACAGGGAGCATAGGGCGGATATTCCCAAGGTCAGCGATGTAACTAAGATGAGTAGCGCCATCGTGGTTCCCTGGATCAGCGCGCAAGGAGGAAAAGGCGGGCTCGAGGATGCGCCCGCGCGCGGCAAGAGACATCCGGAGTGCGGTGCCCATGCGCCGACACAGGACACCTGCAGGAAGGGGGTATCGGAAATCGATCGACCGGCCGCATGCCGGTCTGCCGTTCTAGCGGATCGCTATTGTCGGACAGACTGTCGTCTTCAATCATGGGTTCCTCACAGCCTGAACCAATCCGGCTTTTTTGTCAATGGCAGGCATCGCCCCGGAATCGTTGCCTCCACTCGGATTTTGGGGCGGGTTTGGGCGGCAAGGTTGGCTAGTTTTTGAATCTGACGAGCGGCGACCGGGTTTTTGTGTGTTCATACGGAAACAGCTTTGTTACCTGTTTACCCCATGAAGAATTCCTCTACAAAGTGGGGCGCGATTTTCGACTGGGACGGCGTGATCATTGATTCATCCGCCCAACACGAGCGTGCCTGGGAGATTGTTGCCGGGCGCGAAAACCTGTCGCTCCCGGCGAATCATTTCGAGCTGACCTTTGGCAAGCGAAACCAGGATTCCATTCCAGGGATTCTCAAGTGGGCCGAGGATCCCGAGGAGATTGAAAGACTGGCGTTTGCGAAAGAGGAGGCATATCGCGCGCAGGTGCGGGACGAGGGGATCCGTTTTCTCCCCGGTGTCCAGGCATGGTTGGATGAACTGGATCGCGCCGGCATCCCGCGGGCCGTTGGAACGTCCGCACCCGTGAAGAACGTGAAAGCAGTCCTGGATATAACTGGCATGCACGACGCATTTGAGATCATCATCTCCGCCGAGGATGTGCGGAAAGGGAAACCGGATCCGGAAGTGTTTCTGAAGGCGGCGCAACGGCTGGACCGGGACCCTGAGCTGTGTGTGGTGTTCGAGGATGCGCCGATGGGAATTGAAGCCGCCCTCGCGGGCAACATGAAAACGGTCGCCGTCGCCGGAACACACCCCCGGGAAACATTCTCCGGCGTGAATGCCATTGTTGACCGGTTGGATGAACTGGATGTGGGAGAAGTCAGCTTATGGTTTTGATCAAAGCATTGATGCCTGCCCCGTCCTCGTGTAGTGCCCGCTGAAATCGTGTGAGCATTGTGGCCGTGGCCATTAGTTTCTACAACACCATGTCCCGGAGTGTGGAGGCGTTCGAGCCCGTCGGGCCTCCCCGGGTTCGGATGTATACCTGCGGGCCCACGGTCTACAACTATGTGCATATCGGAAACATGCGGTCGTTCCTCCTGGCCGATCTGTTGCGACGAGCCCTGGAA
>CAZTAB010000312.1:0-5171 GCA_964611475.1 uncultured Verrucomicrobiota bacterium
TTCTCTGTCAGGGAGGAGAAATCCGTTTGGCGTTCTCCAAAGCAGGAGATCTCGGGAGCCGCAACGACGAAACCGCGCTGGCAGAGTTCGATGGCGAAATCCTTATGATAGCCGCTGGGTCGTTCCCGTTCCGTCCCGTCCTCCCAGAGCCCCACAATGTCCTTTACACCGTACCCGTGCCCATGCAGCGCCAAGACCACCGGGCATCGTGCCGTGCGGGTTTTCGGAAAAAGAAGGTATACCGGCATGACCGTGTTCGGGGTCGTACGAATGACAATTTTCTCTCGAAAGTACGTGCCCTTGTCTATCCTCTCGACCCGTTTCGGTCCCGGGTCGCATGTAGGAGAATCCTGAAATCCGAGGGTTCGGGCCAGCGCCTTTCGGGCTCTGGCCTGCCAGACCGCGGCCGATTTCCGCGACCGCGCTTTGAAGGCGCGCGGCGCCTTTCCTGGTTGATACGCAGCCCAGAGTTCCGTCGCCGGCTGCAGAGCTTTCATTCCCATGGAATTCAGGATTTTCGATGACATCAGAAGTTCTCCCCGGGGGTGATAAAATGCCACGACACCCGACACTGGATATCAGATTCTTTTCCGGGCGTCGACGGGTTAGTTCGAGGGATCTTTTCACTCGCCGGGCGGAGTTTTTTACCTCATGGTTTCCCTTTTGAGGAGGGCTTTCCCATGGGCAATAAACGGGCATTTGCATTCGCCGCTCATCCTGATGACATCGAGTTTGTCATGGCGGGAACCTTGATCCTGTTGAAGGATGCCGGGTACGAGGTCCATTACATGAACCTTGCCAACGGGTCGGGCGGGTCGCTGGACCGCGGCCCGGAGGAAATTGCGCGCGTACGCTTGGAGGAGGCGAAGAGGGCGGCCGGTCTGGTCGACGCGGTATTTCACGAACCGCTGGTGAACGACCTGGAGATTTTCTATGAACCGGCCCTGCTGGCCCGGGGCAGCGCGGTGATGCGCGAGGTCGGTCCTGAAATTCTGCTGTTGCAATCGCCCCAGGACTACATGGAGGATCATCAAAACGCCGTGCGTCTGGGCCTGACGGCCGCCTTCGTGTGCGGGGTTCCCAATTTTCCCGTCGATCCGCCCACCGACACGGTAAACCAGGACGTGACGATCTACCACGCGCAGCCGCACGGGAATTGCGATCCGCTTCGCCAGCTCGTCACCCCGGACTTCTATGTCGACATCGAAAGATCCCTCGAGCGCAAGAAGGAGATGCTCGCATGTCATGCGTCGCAGAAGGACTGGCTCGATGCGACGCAGGGCATGGGTTCCTACATCCAGATCATGGTCGACCTCGGCCGCGAAGTCGGAGTGATGTCCGGACGGTTCGGCGTGGCGGAAGGCTGGCGCCGCCACCTCCACCTGGGTTACTGCGCGGAGGACGCGGACCCGCTATGCAACGCGCTCTCTGCATTCGTGCACGAAGAATAGTGGCAAAGGGCCGGAGCCCCGGTTTCTGCCGGACCCGGGTTTTGCGCCTACCCTCCATGCCTGGAACGGCGCGATCCTGGCGAGAACCATGATGAGTAGCCGGATTTCTTTCATTGCATAGAACACTTTTCTCATTCTTACTCACCCCGGGCGCCCATCGCCAGCAAGACAAACGAATCGGCAAAGGATTTGCCCCGGATTTTCCCGGATGAAAACGCGAGTGACTCAGGAGATAACGTATGAAGGATTATCAACCACTGGACCTGTCCGCGCACCTGAACGCCGGTACCGTTTTCGCGGGCCCGGACATTCGCCCGCCAGTTGGAAAACTTAACCTCCGTGGATTGCCGTTCCAGGTCGGCTTCGGTACTGCGGGGCACTGCTTCATTGGCTTCACGGGGAATCCGGAATCCGATCAGCCCGTGGAAATTGCAATCGGGCAGGCCGCTCAGACGGTCACGTTCGCCCATACCTTGCTGGAAACGAAGCTTTTCGAAGGTGAGAACATCGGTCACGTCATTGCGGAGTACGTGGTGCAACTTGCCGACGGCACGGAGCACCGCGTTCCGATTCGTGAGCGGTTCGAGATCGTGCACGTTCCGGTTGCGTGGGGCATGCATGCATTCCTGGCGCAGCCGGATACGGAGGACTTCAACGTGTCCAGGGAGCAGGGGCGTTTCAACGAGTCGGGCCGCCGGCAGCAGGAAGCGATCCAGGGGACCCCGGAAGCCTACGTGTTGTACTCGTGGAAAAACCCGACGCCCGGGCAAACCATTCGTTGCATTCGCCTGGAACCGCGCGACCGCCGCTTCCTGGTTGCGGGGATCACCCTGGGGCACGTCGACGAGGACCCTGTCCGTCATTTCGCAAAGCGCGAGGTGTTGATCAACCTGCCGCAGGGGGAAGATGCGGACCGTCCCTTTGGCTTGGAGGTGGACGTGGACCGGGGCGTGGCGACATATCCGCACGCGGTGCCTGCGCCCGGAACCGTGGACGCCTTCATGGAGGATGGCTACAAGGGGTGGGGACTGGCCCAGAACGAGCAATCAAGTCCCGCCTACACCGAGATCGCTGCGCGGCCGTCTGCGGAAGTTGTGGTGAAGAACCACGGGGAAGTTCTGGGCCGGGTGAACTGGGGCGAATTGCAGGAGAAAGGCCGGAGCGAGTCCGAGCGCGTGAACCTCGAGATCGTGGACCGGGGGCGAAACTGGGTGCATGTGCGCGTGGAGGACGAGGAGACGGGGAAGCCGGTTGCCTGCCGCGTCCATTTTTGTTCCCCGGAAGGCATCCCGTATCAGCCGCACGGATATCACAACCAGGTGAATCGCAACTTGGATTCCTGGCACCAGGACGTCGGAGGCGACCTCCGGTTGGGGCAGACCAGCTACGCGTACATCAATGGAACCTGCCAGGGCTGGCTCCCGCGAGGGGAGGTCATCGTCGATGCGGCGCGTGGATTTGAATACGACCCGCTTCGTACGCGGTTGCGTATTGAACCTGGGCAGAGGGAGCTGACGATCAAGCTGAAACGCTGGACGAACATGAACGAGAATCGCTGGTTCAGTGGTGATTCGCATGTTCACTTCCTGGGAACACAGGGCGCACACCTCGAGGCGCAGGGAGAGGACCTCAACGTGGTGAACCTGTTGCAGTCGCAGTGGGGTCACCTTTTTACCAACACGGAGGACTGGATCGGCCGACCGACGGTCTCCGATGACGGGAAGACCATCGTGTATTGCTCCCAGGAAAACCGGCAGCATCTCCTGGGGCACCTGAGCCTGCTCGGGCTGAAAGAGCCGGTCATGCCCTGGTGTTCCGACGGTCCCGGCGAAGCCGAACTCGGCGGGAGCCTGGAGATCACCATGTCGCGCTGGGCGGACGCCTGCCGCGCGCAGGGCGGCACGGTCATTATCCCGCACCTGCCGAATCCGAACGGCGAACCGGCCACGCTGATTGCCACGGGCCGCGCCGATGCGGTGGAGATGCTGGTTCAGGCGGAATACCAGCACATCGAGTACTACCGGTATCTGAACTGCGGGTACCGGCTTCCCCTGGTGGGGGGGACTGACAAGATGTCCAGCGATGTCGCGGTCGGGATGTACCGGACGTACGCCTACATTCCGGAGGATGAGGAATTCAATTACGACAACTGGTGCAAGGCGGTGCGCGAGGGCAGGACGTTCCTCAGCGGTGGGCCGATGATTGACTTGGCCGTCAACGGCGCGCAGATCGGTGACACCATCAACTTGCCGGGCAACGGCGGCGCGGTGGAGGTGCATGCGAAGGCGGAGTCGATTTTCCCGCTGTCCACGCTGCAGATCCTCAAGAATGGGAAAGTGGTTGCGTCAACGGAGAATACGGCGGGCACGCGTGGGCTGGAATTGAGGGAATCGATCGAAGTGGACGCCCATTCCTGGATCGCCGCCCGTTGCGGCGGAATGCCCTATTTTGGCGACCAGGCCCATCACGACGGATGGCGACGCGGGGCCTTTGCCCACACTTCACCGGTGTACGTCGCGGTGAATGGAGACTGGTGGATGTTCGACAAGGAGGCGGCGCAGTACATGTTGACCTTGATCGACGGCAGCGTTGAGCACATACGAAACAGCGCGGCTCATTACGAACCTGGCGCCGTGACGCATCATCACCATCACCACGACCACCAGGAATTCCTGGAGGAACCGTTTCATGAAGCGGCGGCGGCGATCCACCGGCGGATGCATGAACTAGGGATTGCGCATTGATGGAGAATGGGGCGTGGGTAGGATGGGGAGGAAGATAGCGGGGAGCAGCGAGGACGCCGATTACGGTGTTTCCGCCTTTACGCGTGCCCGGCCGATCCATAGCGCCACGGGCAGGCACGCCAGACCAACGACCGCTGTTCCGCTCAGGATCTCGCCAAGAAACAGGACCGCTGTCACCACGGTTACAAAAACGACCAGCAATTCGATCAGGAGAAATCCGGAAACCTGGGAGATCCCCTGACAATATCGACGGGCGGCGTAATGCAAGACCCCGATGAGGACACAGAACGACAAGGCGGACAAACCGCTGCCGGACGCCAGCGGCGCGGCCACCGGCTCGTCGGCGACCAGGGCGAACACCAGGAACAACGGCGCAGTGTACAATGACACGCCCAACATGCTTTGCATGGGAGTGGCGCCGTGCTCGATGGCCTTGCGTTCGAGGTTCAGGTGAATCCCGGCAACCAGACATGCCAATCCGGCAATGCAAAATCCCCATAGGGTGATATTCGTCGAAAAATCGAAGCCATCCTTCAGGCCGATCAGCACAGCGGCTCCCGCCCCGATTAGGCAACCGGACACACGGCCAGCGGTCAGGCGATCGCTCAGGCGGTTCGCGTAGCGGGTAATAATCAGTGAAAACGCAGGATAAAGGGAGGAATAGAGTATTTGGAAGACCGCCACATCCACGATCAGCAGGCCGTACAGCAGCAGCGCGTTGACGATGGCTTTCAGGACGGTCGCTGCCAGCAGATACGTCCTCGCCCGCACTGAGGCCGGCAGCAATGGGTCCCGCCGATTCACGGCCAGCAACAGGTAGACAATGCCGATGGCCAGCATCCGGTAAAAACCAAGAGCCATGGGGCTCGCATCCCATCCCGCCCGGAAGCACACCTTCAGGGTGATGGCAATGAGCCCGCCAGAGAGGGCGAACAGCGCAAGATTAAACAGCCGCTTGCGCTGAATGGGAACATTG
>CAZTAB010000313.1:0-2063 GCA_964611475.1 uncultured Verrucomicrobiota bacterium
TCGGTGCTAAGGCGATGCTATGGCTCGACCTGACCTATACCCCCATCTCCCTGCCCCACGAAATCCCCTACGAATTTGAATGGGAGCAACACCCCCCGCAACGTCAGGTCTATGGCGGAGAAGAGTGCACCCTTGTCTGCCCGAAATCACCCTCGTGGAGAAATTTCTATCTCGGCAACCTGGACAACCTGATGAAAAAGGAAGGTGTTTCCGGCGTATATCTGGACATGACGGGGCCGGGTTCTTGCAACAATCATTACCATGGATGCGGATACGTGGAGGACGGTCAACGAAAGGGAGAAATCGCCTTTCTCGAACTGCGTGATCTTTTCCTGCGACTCTACAACGTGGTACACAGAAACGATCCGGACGGAATCATTTTTTACCACAGCAACAGCTGGAACCCAACCGTGCTTTACGCAGACATGGACACCAAGGGTGAGGGCTGGTCCGTGGCCGACGACTATCAGACATTTTCCCTCCCCTATTACCAGGCGGGATATATGTTCCAACACCAGTACAACATCGCCCACAACTTTTTTGCCACCCACCTTTACTGTTCCTACCGGGGAAAGCCGGAGCGGGTCGCCAGCCTGGCCGAATGCGTCGGGCTCAGCCTTCTGCATGACACACTTCCCTGCGTCGCGACCTCACTTGAGGCTGTGGGAATGCTGAACCTCTGGAATGCCCTCGATGAATTCGGGGCCTATGCCCCTGATACGAAATGGACTCCATACTGGGAGAGCGGTCTGGGTGATTGGCAGGATGGAGTTGCGGTAAGCACCTATCGAAATGCGGCCGGGGACCATTTCCTGGTGATCTTTAATTCCCATTTCGACGGCACCCACAGCGTGGATCTCCACTTGTCCGATTTCGAAGCGGTGTCCGCACATGACATCCTGACCGCCACAAGTTCAATGGATGTAATGCTCCATGCAGAACTCCAGCCACGCGAACTGCGGCTCCTGCGCTTGGAGGCGGAGTAAATCCCAAACCGACGTTTCGGCAATGGGCGGCCATCACGGAACGCACGACAATACGCAAATCCCCGGTGTTAAACCCGACCGGACATGCGCGCATCGCCCTGCCCGGTCCACTGAAAACATGACCGTCCCCGTCCTTCGCGGATTTCGCAATGCAGAGCAAGAGTCAGGTGATCGTAAAATTCCTCGGCCGCGTAGATTGTCGAATGGCCTTCAGAATCCCCATAAAGGTCATTTACCTAGCACCTATTCCACTTGAATCCAACCACGACCGACAGGTGCCGGCGGCGCGCAGCCTGGGAGAGGGTTAAAGAATCGATTGCATCGGCGCTGGCTCCCCCCGGTCTCATCGCGCTTGGGTCAAGAACCCGGCTGACGTCACGTCCTTGCTTGTCGAAACCAGGCTCAGTCCCGCCACGACGGATCACCCGGCGGGCCAGCAACACATTGCACTGTAAAAATTCACCGGCATAAGTTCCTGGCAAGTGGGTCCAGGTCTGCGACGAACGCGCGCCCCCGGAATGTTGGGTTTGATATCTATCCGCCAGGGAAAACCTGTCACTCAATTCATCATCCGGGAGCCAGGGGCCCGGCCAAACAACCATACGGACGTCTTGGGCACCTGGTCATTGGCCCTCCCTTCCCGGCGGGCAGCACGTCATCCGGGTGGCAAAATATTGAAAGTGAACGGCCGGGTCTGACCTGACCGCCTCAAATACATCCCGCAACGACTGCACATCCTCGTCATCCGCCAGCCCCGCGTCCCGAAGTTGATCAGCCGCGGACAAAAGGAGGGCTGCAAGATAGTCGAGCAACTCCTCCCGCCGGTCGGGCGCCCTTCGCGATGATATGATCGGCAGCGTTTCCTCTGCAATGTCCCGGGCATGAAGACTTTGGGCAAGACCGGCGAGACGCGGCCCGACATACGGTTGACCGCCGGCATCCTCCTGGTACCGATTGAACCGGTCCCACCATTCCAAAATCACGGGTTGCACCGGAGAATACCCGAATGTGTTATTGTCGACTTCGGTTCATATCAGGCAGCCCTCGGGCGTGAGATCCCGCAGTCACTCCCCCATT
>CAZTAB010000314.1:0-16884 GCA_964611475.1 uncultured Verrucomicrobiota bacterium
CGCTTTCAGGGCTATGTAGATGCGAGGCGATCGGGAAACGTCGAAATTATTCATTATGCCCGGGATCTGGCGGCCCAGGCCGCACCTTTTGTTTCGCG
Source organism: uncultured Verrucomicrobiota bacterium (assembly GCA_964611475.1). Taxonomy (GTDB): domain Bacteria; phylum Verrucomicrobiota; class Kiritimatiellia; order SLOV01; family SLOV01; genus CAUZEO01. The sequence continues at coordinate 99 of CAZTAB010000314.1, forward strand.
GCTGCCCGAGGAACTGGGCCGGCTCAAGGTGCTGGAAAAACTGGCGCACATGCCGTTTTCCCATTCCAACCAGGTTGACTTGCTCGTGGATGGGGAAGAGACCTTCGGCGCCATTTTCGATGGTATTCGGCGGGCCGAACGGTACGTCCTTCTTCAGTTCTTTATTGTCAGGGCGGACCGGCTTGGCATGGACCTGCGCGACCTGCTGCGCGAGAAGGCCTCGGAGGGAGTTCGCATTTTTTTTCTCTACGATGAAATCGGTTCCCGCAAGCTGCCGGATTCATACGAGAGCGAGCTGCGCAAATCCGGCGTGGAGATACACTCGTTTCGAACGACCGCGGGCAGGAGGAACCGCTTTCAGCTGAATTTTCGCAACCACCGGAAGATTGTCGTGGTCGATGGGCTGGAGGCCTATGAGGGGGGGCTTAACGTGGGTGAAGAGTACATGGGTAGGGGCGGGCGGTTTGGGCACTGGCGCGACACTCATGTCAAGATAACCGGACCCGCGGTCATGGGGGCGCAACTCGCCTTTGTTGAGGACTGGTACTGGTGCACGCGGCACGCCCCCGACGTGGACTGGGGGCTCAGTGAGGCTCCCCAGTGGACAATGGACGCCCTGATTCTTCCCACGGGCCCGGCCGATGAATATGAAACGTGCGCCCTCATGTTCCTCGAACTCATTAATTCTGCCCGACGTCGGATCTGGATTTCCAGCCCGTATTTCGTTCCCGACGAATCCGTGGTGAAAGCGCTCCGCCTTGCCGCGTTGCGAGGCGTGGATGTTCGCATCCTGCTGCCTCTTAATCCGGATCACTTCATCGTCTATCTCGCATCCTTCTGGTACCTGCAGCAACTCGATATGCCACGGATCAAGATTTATCGTTACAGGCCGGGTTTTTTGCACCAGAAGGCCGCCGTTGTCGACGACACCCTCGCCATGGTGGGCACGGCGAACCTGGACAACCGGTCCTTTCGCCTCAACTTTGAAATGTCGGTGATTATCGCGGACCGATCGTTCGTCTACTCCGTCGATCGCATGCTCACCCGGGACATTGACGCATCCGAGCAGGTAGGGAAAGAGGAGTACCGTAGTCGCGGCATCCTCTTTAAGGTGGGTGTCAATGCGGCGAGGCTTCTGTCGCCGGTGCTCTGAAGATCATTCCAGATCGTACAACGAATTATCCGGTGCCAGGAACCCGGTGCCCGCCGCGATCAACGACGTGGGACCGTCATAGTCCGTGAACTGTTCGCCATGAAATATGGCGTGGCCGTCCACAAAGGCGACATCTGTTTTTCCCAGGTGCCGGTACCCCTGCGTGCCCGCGTGCCGGCCCGAGAAACCGTTATCGGCCGGACTGCCGCGCGGGGAGCGCATGAACTTGTTGGCCCCCGCGGCCCATTCACCGTCCCCGAACAGGGCGGTGCCTGCCGGACTGCCTATGTCATTACGGTGGGCCGGAGAGGAGGGGGCGCCTATATAGCTGGTATTGTAATTGTACCCGGACATCGGGTCCTTCAGCCAGTTGGCGCTCCCCGCGAAGGAGGGGCACTGATGAACCCTGGGATTGGGCGCTCCGCTCCACAGCAGTCCGGGCTCCACGTGAAACTTCCCGCCTTCGCGCACATGCGTGAAGTCCCAAGCGTACTGGTACCGCGCGCTGGCCACCGTTTCGGCCTGGAAAGCCGGTGGGAATTGTCCGCCGTGGTTTGACGTATAGATGAATGCTGCCAGGGCGAATTGTCTCAGATTGTTGATGCACTGGGCTCGTTTGCCTTCCTCCGCCCGCTCCAGCAGTGACGGTGCCAGGAGCATGACCAGCAGGGCGGCGATGGCGGTGACCGCGAGCAACTCGATCAGGGAGAATGCGGCGTGTCGGGTCCGGTCCCGTGAGGGTTTCATGGCCGGTCCCCTCGTAGTCTCACGCTTCGGTTTCCGCTTCCCGCGGGGACCCGGGCCGTCACCGTTCGCCATCCTGGGTTGGTCACGGCCGCGGAAAAAACCTGGTCGATCCCGTTGGTGCCCCAAGAGACCATGTCGTCCGTGTACTCGACAAGGACACGGGTGTCACGGGCGTCGTCGCGGATCGTGTAGCGAACTTCCAGCACCGACACCGACGCTGTCGTGGTGTGCGCCACTGTCGGCTCGAGCGGGGACGAGGCGTGGGAGACCTTGGGGTCCCCGCCCGTCAGGTATTCGAACAGGTTTCGCACCCGGTCCTGGTCCGGGTCCGCGCCGCCGCCTGCGATCGCGTTGTCCATGCGGTCCGTCACTGAAAAGTGTGAAATCTGCCAGAGCGTGTATGGCAGCCCGGGCATGACATCGGCGACTGCATCGACTTCCGGGTTTAGCAGGCCGTCCCTCTCGATGCGAACGAACCGGAACCACTTCACGCCTTTGACCGGATGTCGTGGCAGCGCGAGAGCGCCGATGTCGAACCCAGTCCCTCCGGCGGACGTGCCGTACATGGCAGCCACGTCGGAAACCCGTTTTCCGGCGAGGTCTGCCGCGTCGAGCGATGGATCGAGCGGGAAGGTCGGATCGGTGGGGGCACCCCACCACAGATTGGTCATTTGCGGAAGGGGGGCCGGGTCTGCGGGGGCGAACCTGCGGCCGAGCGTCGGGGCAAAGGTGTCTGCGAGAGGGGAAGGCGTCGGGAAGGGAAACCAGTGAGCCCCATCCTGACTCACTGAGACTCGTCCGGGCTCGCTTTGCACCGCTCCGCTGACGGTCACGCTAGACGGGTTTCCGTTCACCCAGCCGCCGCCGCCCTCGATGTCCAGGAAGGCGTTCCCATATATGATGAAATCAATGCCGAAGGGATTGTTCGCTTCGTCGAGAACCGGGTGGTCGAATGCTAGCGTTAGCTTCCCGCCATTACCCACGGACACCAGTTCGAACGCACGAAAGGCGGGCCCCACCGGGACCACGGGAGTCGGATGGGTCTCCGGGATAAGGAATCCCTCGCCGGTTGTGTCGATGGTGGGCCTGCCCAGGGCGGCGACCGGATCGTCAAATGGCGCGAAGTCGACCATGTCCAAGCCGATACCCGTTCCGGGGATATACTCGACCACCGTCGTGGCGTACTCGGAGCGTGCAGCGACCGGCTCATCGGGTGCATCGTCCAGCCCGCCAAGGTTTGAGCTGAAGTCAGCGTCGTACCCCCAACCCAGCCAGGTCCCGTTGGATAGAACACTGCTGGAAAGTCCGGCCGCAGCCTTCCGCCAACGCCCACCGACGTAGGGATTCCCGATCCCTTCCCAGAAACTCCAGAAGCCGCTGAACCAGCCTTCCCGGTATCGGTCGTCAGGATCAAGCGAAAATCCGGTTTCCGTCCGGAAGCCGGGCTGGCCCTCGAGGAGGGTCATCCGGTCCAGACCGGCGTCGTAGCCGATCGCGTAGACAACAGACTTGGGAAAGGACGGATGATACCGGAAAGTGAACTTGATGTCACTCTCGCGAATCGTATCCATGAGGTCGGCACCGGTGGCTTCGCCGTTCCAGCGGATGCCCCATGCCACGGCGATCGGCTCGCGGCCGTCATTCCAATCGACGACGACCACGGCCTCGTTGGTGCCGGTTCCAATCCAGTGGGTCAGATCGGAGGCCGTAAACTCGGCCTGTGCCGGCGGCTCGAAGCACGTGCCGGCAAGTACGGCGGCCAGTATACGCTGCAGTTTCAAAGGACTACTCTCGACGGCCTCCCGCCCGGACCATGAGGAAAAGGGTCCCACCGAGGCCGATCAGGGCCGTGGTGCCCGGTTCTGGCACGATGACCAGTGCGTCAACTTCCAGGTTCCCGTCGCCGCCGGCTGTGATATTCGAGATTCGAACGAACCGAAACGAACTCAACCTCGTGCCTGATATGTCGAAAGGTCGCCCACCTGCTGACCTGTCATAGAGGGCGATGGCGGACGGAAAGTCCAGTCCCGCGAAGTCACGTAATGTAAGCGACGAAGGCACCGGTCTCCGAAAGTCCGAGGGAAGGGCGGATCCTGCGTCAATCCACGGCTGGGTCGGAAACAAATCGTCCACGGTTCCTGGTAACGCGAAGAAATCCGTTCCGTTCAGGCTGACTTCCACCAGGCTTCCCGATCCGTCCGCGCCGAACAGGATTGCCGGATCGGTATGAACATCGAACGAGGGAGCGGCTCCGGAGAACCCGGCATTTCCGAACACGATGAAATCGGCCCCGGTCCGGTCGTCGACTACCGCTTCAAAGGCGACGGTGATGAATCCACCCTCACCGAGTGATACGACTTCATCCGTGTCGAAGGGTGGATTGAACATCGTGAGTGGGCTGTGGAGACCGAGACCCTCACCGGTGACCGGGTCGACGGGGCCCAGGGCCGAATTCGGATCCGGGTAGCCCGGATTTCCTCCGCTTCCCATTTCGAAATCGACCAGTTCATGTGCCCATGGGTTGAATGCGGCACCCCCAATGGCCAGCTCCAGGGCCAAGCCCGCGGCGGCTAGAATAGCAGTCATGTCAAACTCCTCCCTTTACGCGGCGCACTTGCGCCGTATGTCCAGGGAAAAGAGCGGAAGGTGAACCGTCTGGTTCGATCTTCACGGTCTTTTCACCGAAGACACGAGTGAAGCATCAGCCGGTTTGTCTCCTGGCTTTCGGATCCTCGCCTCCCCCCGCCTTCTCGGCCCAACGGGCCAATGGCTTCCGTGGAGAGAAACTCCCCGATTCACAGTGGCGGCAACCGCGTCCGGTTTTCACGGAACTTCCAACGACGCGCAGCAAGGCGCGCAACCGGCCAATGAATCCTCCTTTTGCATAGGGGGGGCGGCCCTCAGGGTCAAGCGGGAAGCGCAATTCGTTCTTCCTTTTCTGAAAGGCGTTGTCGATAAGTGATGATCCCAATGGCCAAATCTTTACAGACCGAGAACGGACCGGAGGCCGGGCTGTATCTCGTCGGGACCCCGATCGGAAACCTGGGGGACATCACGCTCCGCGCGATCGAAGTGCTCCGGCAGGCAGACCTGATCCTGGCCGAGGACACGCGGCAAACGCGGAAGCTGTTGAGCCGGTACGACATTCACCGGCCGCTGCAGAGTTGCCATCGGTTTCGCGAAGCGTCGCGGATCGACGAGATCGTCGGGCGGTTGCAGTCCGGCGAACGGGTCGCCCTTGTGTCCGATTCTGGTATGCCATGCGTCTCCGACCCGGGATCCCGGATCGTGGCCGCCTGCCGGGACGAAGGGCTGGAGGTGCGTGTCGTTCCGGGACCCTCTGCTGTGACCTCGGCCGCTGCGCTTTCTGGCTTTGACGGCCGCGGCTTCCTCTTCGACGGATTTCTTCCGGTGCGACCGGGGGCGAGACGCCGGCGGCTGCAGGAACTGTCTGCCACCGATCAACCGGTCATTTTCTTTGAAGGGCCGCATCGTATTATCGCGACCCTTGAGATACTGGTGGACCTGATGCCGGAGCGGCGCCTGTACATCGGCCGGGAGTTGACAAAGAAGTTTGAATCCTCGCTGTCGGGAACCCCGGCCCAACTTCTTGAGCACTTTCGCCGGCAGGCCCCGCGAGGCGAGTTTGTCCTGGTTCTCGCGCCGGGGACGGGGTGCATGTAGGTCGGCATCTCCGTTCGGGCCCCGCTTAGGAGTGGCCGTGTGTCGTCGTGGACTTGTTTGACATCCGGTCGAATCAGTGGTAGTCCACCGCGTAGATAATGCGTATCGGCAGGACATGTGGAGCACTTGTTCCCTTCTTCGCGTGCCTTGTTGCGTGGGGAGGTGGTACTTCTTCGGCCAGGATCCTGAAGGTCGAGCGTGTTGATAATGCCTTGCCCGAGGATCAAGCTTGTCTGTACATCCCCCGGTTTTTCGAATCGGAATTCACGGATGTCGGTGAGGAGTTTCGGGTCATATGGTCGCCCGGGTCCGGTGTCGAAGCCGACGCGGTGACCGTGCGCTTTACCTATAAGCAACGACGGGCCCGTGAGCCGCAATCATTGGAAGTGTCGTATCCATTCGCCTTCAATAATCAGCGAGCCCCTCGATTCGGGATTTCCGGGAAGGCGTATCGTCGAGGAGGGATGGTCACCGCGTGGCAAGTCCTCATATTGCATCACGGCGAAGTTGTCGCCGAGCGCGCTTCCGACACCTGGAGGTAGAATCGTCCGTGACGCCATTGGAACCAAGGGGGGATAAACTGAGGGTCGCCATTGACCGACAGACTGCTTTTGTTCGCGTAGTAGGACGGGGTACGTTCAAGATAAGCACCGGTCTCAAGCGTTTCGGAATCGCTGCCATCGAGTTGGATTGCCGCCGGTTCGTCGTGGACCTGGCTGATTGCGTTTCCATGGATAGCACATTCATGGGAGTCCTGGTTGGAGTGGCTTTCAATATGCGGCGAAATGGCCAAGGTGAGATTCACCTCGTGAATCTGTCTCCACGCCTCGAGTTGGTTCTGGGTACGCTCGGCCTGGATCAGGTGATGCTGGTTCACATGGAAGGATCAACACCCCCGGAATTCGAGGACGTGCTGGAACAGGCTGAATTTGATGAAACGGATACGGAATCGGAAACACCACGGGACCGGGTGGAAACGATGATCGGTGCACACGAATCCCTGGTTGAAGCGGATCCTGATAATTCCCCGAAATTCAAGGATGTTCTTTCATTTTTGAGGGAAGATCTCCGCAAAAAGGATGCTTCGTCCTCCACTGTGTAGGATGAGGATTTCTTTCCGGCCCAATCCATGTTTCCTGGTCGAACCATATCGCTGCATATCCCCTGTCGTATTCAGTACCTCTCCCTTCTGAGGGATACGGTCCCGAATTTTGCCTGAATGCAGGCGTTGCCGAACTCGGGGGCATCAGGTGGAGATGGCCGTCGAGGAGGCTTCCGCCAACGTGATCGAGCAAAGGTGTGGAGGGGAGGGTGAGGTCAATGCAGAGATTTCCCGCCCAAGGATCCGCGTGGGGATTTCTGAACAAACGGAAGCGTTTGTGGTCGAAACAAGGGATCGTGATGCTGGAATTTGACCCGACTTCCTTGAGGTCGCCGGATTTGCAAGAGCCTACTCGGGGGAAGTCGCGTTTTTTGTCATCGACAAGGTTCTCGATTCGGTCGATGACCAGTGCTGCACTCAGGGTGGAAACCGCCTGGTATTGACGAAGCGTCGTCAATAGCTGAGAGTTGACCGTTTCCTGTGAGATTCGTGGTCGACCCTGTCGCCCGTCCGCCCGGTCCGAACCCCGGACAGCCCACGTGACACCGTATGGATGGGCTCGGGGAACATTCCTGACGCAAGGCATTGAAAATGAGTAAAGAGAAGAAAAAGAAAACCAGGAAAAAGCCGGCCGGGGATGAGGCTGTGCCGGCTCCGGACGACGTGCAGGTTGTCGGTCCCGGCGAGAGCACCGACGACACGGGCGAGCCCATGGCGAACGACTCGGCAGCCGGGGAAGTGGAGGCATCTGCTGAGGAATTGATCCGGGAGCGGGACGCCCTGGCCGACCGGTTGCTGCGATTGCAGGCGGATTTTGAAAATTTCAAGAGGCGGACCCACCGCGAGCGGGCGGAACTTGCCCGACGTGCGGCCGAAGATTTGATGACCGAGTTGCTTCCGATTCTCGATCACTTCGAACTCGGATTCGAGAACGCGGCAAGCCACGAAGCCAATCCCGCGGTTGTGGAAGGATTTCGAATTGTCTATGAGCAGATGATTGCAGGATTACGGAAGCACGGTCTTGAGCCGGTTGATGCCGTAGGGAAGTTCTTCGACCCTCATCTCCACGAAGCTATCACCCACATGCCCTCCGGAGATCACCCGGCGGACATCGTGATTCAGCAGACCCGGTGCGGGTATCTCCTCGGGGAGCGGTTGCTCCGTGCCGCCCAGGTCGTGGTTTCCAGCGGCCCGCCGGATGAGGAGCCGGGCGTGGCCTCAGTAAACGATGACCATGCCGACAGCGGAGAGGATGACTCCTGATGGCGACGGCGAAACGAGACTACTATGAGGTGCTCGGCGTTGACCGCAATGCCGACGAGAACGACATCAAGAAGTCGTACCGGAAGCTTGCGGTTCAGTATCACCCGGACAAGAACCCAGGGGACGGGGAGGCGGAGGAGCAGTTCAAGGAGATTACCGAGGCGTACGAAGTCCTGAGTGACGACACGAAGCGCGCGCGGTATGACCAGTTCGGCCACCAGGCGTTTTCAGCCGGATCGGGAGGGGGCGGCTTCGGGGGAAACGAGGGGGTGGACCTCGAAGAAGCACTTCGAACGTTCATGGGGGCGTTCGGCGGCGGCGGCGGCGGTGTTTTTGATGATTTCTTCGGCGGCGGCGGGCGCCGCGGAGGCGCCGACATGGCCAACCGGGGCGCGGATCTGAGGTTCGACCTGGAGGTGGAGTTCGAGGAGGCCGCTTTCGGTTCGGAGCGCACCGTCACGCTGCCGATCAACGGGACGTGTGAAGAGTGCGACGGCTCCGGCGCGTCCAAGGGCAGCCAGCGTGAGACGTGCCTTCAGTGTAACGGAAGCGGGATGATCGTTTCCTCCTCCGGCTTTTTCCAGATGCGCCAGAGCTGCTCAATTTGTGGTGGAACGGGACAAGTGGTGAGAAATCCCTGTGGAAACTGCGGCGGTACCGGTCGCAACAAGATTCGTAAAACCTTGACGCTGAAGATTCCTGCGGGCGTTGAAACCGATTCCCGACTTCGCCTGGCCGGCAAGGGGGAGGGAGGCGTTCGGGGTGGCCCCCCGGGGGATCTATACGTGGTTGTTCACGTCAAGGAACACGAACTGTTTCACCGACAGGACGAAGATGTGCTTTGCCGGATCTCCGTGCCGTTTCATGTCGCGGCACTCGGTGGAGAGGTTGAGGTCCCGACTATTCATGGAGTCGCAAAGTTAAAAATTCCGTCCGGGTGCGAATCGGGCGCGACCTTCCGGCTGCGGGGCAAGGGGCTTGCTGCGTTGCATAGCGGCCGGCCGGGTGACCAGCACGTGCAGATTCAGGTGGAAACACCGAAGAAGCTGAATTCCAAACAGAAGGCCGCTTTGCGCGTATTCAGTGATACGTTGTCTTCATCCAATCATCCGGAACAGGCTCGCATCAGGAAAGTAGCCGAGGAGTTCTACCGAAACAAGGATACCATGGACGGACAGTAGGCCCCGTGGATTCCCCGCTCGGTTCCCGCCCGGACATTCACCCATGCGCTGCTTCGTCCCCAGTCAATCCTGGTCTGATGAATGGGTTGTCCTGAGTCCCGACGAATCGCATTACGTGCTCAATGTGCACCGTGGCAGGGCCGGGCAACGCGTCACCGTGTTCGACGGCGCGGGGAGAATTGGGTTGGGGTAGATCGACGACGCGACGCGCCACACGGTCTGTGTCCGGATTTTGAGGGCTCACTACCAATACATTATGCCGCCTCTTTTGTGGCTGGGCCTGGCACTATCCATGGGTCAGAAGATGGACTTGGTTATTCAGAAGGCCACGGAACTAGGGGTGGCTCGGATCATTCCCATGACAACCCGGCGGGCCGTGGTCCAGGTTGAAGGGGTCCGGGCGGAGAGGAAAGTCAACCATTGGAGGACTGTCGCACTCAATGCTGTCCGCCAGTGCGAAGCGGCATGGCAGCCGGAAGTCACTGGCGTGCAGTCTCTGGAGGAGTTTCTCGAATCCCCGTGCCGGCCGGCATTTGTCCTCTATGGCGCCTTTGGCGAGGAGGCAAAGCCGCTGCCGGACCTCTTTGGCCGGTGCAAGGAGGCTTCCGCCGAAACGGTTGCGGTTTTGACCGGGCCGGAAGGCGGCTTTACGGATAGCGAGTGTGAGACCCTGCGGCAGACCGGGGCCTTTCCTGCCGATTTTGGCGAAACGATTCTCCGTGCTGAAACCGCAGCGCTCTACGCCGCCAGCGCATTCAGGTACGCATTCCACAACAAGCAACAGCGGATGTAGTTTTTGAACCCGGTGGGCGCACCCACCATCCATCCCCTGTGGCGGGCGGAGGGTCAAACCGGCTTTTTCGTTGACGGATCGATCTTGCTGGGCCATACCGCAATCCCCTTTATCGGTATTCGGGAGAAGGAGGTTGGATTATGGCTACCATTAATTTCGGCGGTGTTGAGGAAGATGTTGTGACGCGGAAGGAGTTTTCGCTGGCGAAAGCCCGGCGAGTCCTGAGGAACGAGACGATCGCAATTCTTGGATACGGAGTGCAGGCACCCGCCCAGGCGCTGAATCTTCAGGACAACGGTTTCAACGTCATCATCGGCGCGAGAAACCACAAACAGGCAAAGAAGGACGGGTGGAAGCCCGGCAAGAACCTCTTTCAGATCGAGGAGGCGGCGACGCGCGGGACCATCGTCTGTTATCTTGTCTCCGACGCCGGGCAGAAAACCCTTTGGCCAAAAGTCAAAAAGTGCCTCAATCCGGGAGACGCGCTGGTGTTTTCCCACGGCTTTTCCATCGCCTACGGGGAACAGACCAAGGTCGTCCCGCCGGATGATGTCGATGTGCTCCTCGTCGCGCCGAAGGGATCCGGAACCTCGGTTCGCCGGAATTTCCTTGCGGGCGCCGGGATCAATTCCAGCTTTGGCGTCTTTCAGGACGCAACCGGCCGGGCCGAGGATCGTTGCTGCGCACTGGGCATCGGCATCGGGTCTGGCTTCCTGTTTCCTACGACATTCCAGAAGGAAGTGTTCAGTGACCTTACCGGTGAGCGCGGCGTCCTGATGGGTGCGCTGGCCGGCCTTATGGAGGCGCAGTATGAGGTGCTTCGCAAGAATGGTCACACGCCAAGCGAGGCGTTCAACGAGACGGTGGAGGAACTCACGCAGAGCCTGATCCGGCTGGTTGACGAGAATGGCATGGACTGGATGTACGCCAATTGCTCCACCACGGCCCAGCGAGGAGCTCTGGACTGGAAGCCGAAGTTCAAGAAGGCGACGCTGCCCGTGTTCAGAGAACTCTACAAGTCGGTCAAGGCCGGCAAGGAGACCGCCCGTGTCCTCCGAACCTGCAGCAAGCCGGACTATGCGCAGCGGCTGTCCAGGGAGCTTGACGAAATGGGCGATTCTGAAATGTGGTCCGCGGGCACGGAAGTTCGAAAATTACGCCCGAAGGGAAAAACGATCCAGAGTTCGAAGGGGACCACCGGTAGGAAGAAGTGGGGACAGGGGTGAGGTGGAGACCTCAATGGTTTTGTTTTCCTGGCCGTGGAGAACAACCGCGCCGTCGATTTTTGGCTTCATGACGATCCTGGAAGCGTTTACAGGCACGGTTCAATCGCTCGAAACGGATGGTTTCTCCGGGTGCCGTCCCAGCCTTAAATTTTATGCTTCTGGAGGAATTCCTTGTCCATTCGGAATCCCAGCCCGGGACGGTTGGACAGGTGGAGGTGGCCGTCCCGGATGTCAAAGACTTGGTCCATCATCCGGTCATAGAGCGCAAGCCGCGCTCGGGCGATTTCCAGTTTGAAGAAGTTCGGAATGGTGGCCATGACGTGTGCGCCTGCCGCGATGTTTACCGGGCCGCCCGCGTCGTGGGGCGAAATCGGGATATGAAAGGTTTCCGCTAGGGTGCTGATTTTTTTCAGTTCGGAAATGCCGCCGGCCCAGGTCACGTCAGGCATGATGTATTCCACGAGTTTGGCCTGAAGTACCGGCAGGAAATCGAAGCGGGTGTAGAGCCGTTCTCCGATGCAGAGCGGGACGCGGGTGAGCGCGCGGACCTGCTGGAGGGCGTTCTGGTTTTCCGGGGGAAGCGGTTCCTCGAACCACCCGATGTCATACGGCTCAAGGCGACCGGCCAGGCGGATCGCGGTTGGGACGTCGAACTGGCCGTGGCCATCAATGAGAATCTGGACCGCGGGACCAACCGCCTCCCTCATCGCGGCGACGATCTCCACGCCTAGTTCCTCGTCCGCCTCATCCACCTGTCCGCTGATATACGAGCGAACGCCTTCCGGGCATTGATTGGGAAAAGGGCCCGTTTTGACCGCGGTGAAACCCTGCCGGACGATGGATCTGCATGCGTTGGCAATGTTTTCCGGGTCAAAATCCCCATCCGGATGTGTATACAGCGTGATGGCAGTGCGCAAAGGCCCGCCAAGCAACTCGTAGACGGGCAGGTCCAGCTGCTGGCCACGGATGTCCCACAGAGCGATGTCTATTGCACTCGCTGCGCAGGATCCAATGCCGCGTGATCCCATGTAGGAAAACGCGCGGAAGATCTTGTGCCAGATGAGCTCTATATGCGAAGGATCGTCGCCTTCGATCAGATCGGAGGTCTGCCGCAGCACCTCGATTGCCGCGCGATTCGCGGCCGGGGTCGAAACCGTGAACTCACCCCAGCCGGTGATGTCCTCATCCGTGTCCACCTGCACGAAGGCGAATTCAGCGCTTCGCGGTGCCAAGTGTGGCGCATCGAGGTACGGCATGGGGAGACCGATGAGCCACGGCGTGACCTTCGTGATTTTCATTATGCGTATCCCAGATTGCGGAGGATCCAGAAGTTTTTCCCCCAGTCCTTTTCCACCTTGACCCACAGGTCGATGTGGACGGGAAGGTCGTAAATTTCCGAGACTTCCTTCTCCGCCTGTTTTCTGATGCGTTTGATCAGGTTCCCCTTCTTCCCGAGAACGATAGCCTTCTGGCTGTTTCGATTCACGTAGATCGTGCCTGAGATACCCCAGCCCTTTTCTGTTTCATCGATTTTTTCTATCCACACTGCCAGGCTGTGAGGCAACTCCTGGTGGAGCACCTGGAAGTACTGCTCGCGAATGATGTCACCGATTGCAAGTTTTCGGGGGAAATCCGAGAGCATGTCTTCCGGAAAGAGGAGGGGCCCCGGGAGCACGAGCTCGAAAAGCCGCGAAAGAAGAGCCTCTATTCCCGTCCCGTCCCGCGCGGCGGACATTGTCCATTCGGGCGCCTTTTCAAGCGTCTTTTCGGCTCCGATCTTGATCCACAGGGCTTTGTAGTCGGGATGGAACTTATCGCCCAGGTCGGTTTTGTTGAGTACCGCGACAACTGGTTCCTGGGTGCGGTAGATCCGGCGCATCCACCCCTCGTCTTCCTCCGCGGGAGGGGCCGATCCATCCAGGATCAGGAGCGTGACGTCCGCGCCGTGGATAGCCCCACGGGCGGTCCGGTTCATGATGCGGCCCAGTTCCGATTCCGCCCTGTGCACGCCGGGAGTATCGAGGAAAACCAGCTGTCCCCTCTTCTCTGTGTGCACGCCCCGGATCAGGTTTCGGGTGGTCTGGGCCACTGGGCTGACAATGCTGATTTTTTCCCCCAGGACAGCATTCACCAGAGTGGATTTTCCGACGTTTGCCCTTCCCACCACTGCAATCATTCCGCAGCGGAGTCCGTTGCCCGGACCTTCGCCCGCTCTGGCATCCGGCGCGGTCATAACTCCGCGGTGTCACCCCGGCGGGGCAGGAATACTTCGCCCAGGCCCTCGTCGCGCAGCGCTTCAGCCAGTGCCTCGCGGGGTTTCTGTTCGCCGTGTACCAGGAACGTTTTTTTCGGACGGACCGCCCGTACGTACTTCAGGAGGTCGTTTCGATCGGCATGCGCACTGAACGCATCCAAATCGACGACTTCCGCCTTGCGCTCGTACGTGTCGCCGAAGATTCGGACCTCCTTCTTCTTTTCGACGAGCCTTCGCCCGAGGGTGTGTTGGGCCTGGTATCCCACGATGACCACGGTCGTTCGCGGATCAGAGACGCCCGCTTTGAGGTGGTGTAGAATCCTCCCGTGCTCACACATGCCGGACGCGGACACTACAATGCATGGTTTTTTCGATGCGGTCAGCTCCTTCGATTCCTTTACGCCACTCACAAAGTGAACCCAGTCCGCCTCAAAAATACGGCCGGTTTCCCGAAGCATGTTGAACTCTTCGTCCATGTATTCCCGACTGCGGGCAAAGATCCGCGTGACTGCCGTGGCCATGGGGCTGTCGACATAGACCGGGACCCGGGGCAGGTCCGTCGTCCGGTACAGGGTCGCAATGTGAAAGAGGATTTCCTGCGTTCGCTCCAACGCAAAGGAGGGAATGAGCACTTTCCCGTTCCGTTGCACGGTTCGGCGGATGACATCCCCGAGAGAACTGTCAGCTTCCTCGATCGCGCCGTGTGTGCGATTGCCGTATGTGCTTTCAATTATCAGGACGTCGATGTCCTCCATGAGTTCAGGATCGCGAATGATGGGTAGTCCCTCACGACCGAGGTCGACGGCGAATCCGATACGAACGGATCGCCCATTCCCGGTAACGGTGAGCACCGAGAGCTCTGAACCCAGAATGTGCCCGGCTTCGAGGGACAAGGAGGTGATGCCCGGAACGAGTTCCTGCACGGAGCCATAGTCGTGGCCGCGGAAAAGCTGCAGGGCCTTGAGCGCATCCTCCGTTCGATAGAGGGGTTCCACGGGCGGGAGCCCGCGTCGGCTGGTTTTCTGGTTCAGGTACTCTGCATCCTGTTCCTGGATCTTGGCTGCATCCTGCAACATGATCTCACAGAGTTTCGCGGTCGCGGTGGTCGCGTAAATGGGGCCTTCGTATCCTTGGGCCACGGCGGACGGGATATTCCCGCAATGGTCCACGTGGGCGTGGGAAAGAAGCAGCGCGTCGAGGTTCGCGGGGTTAAACAACAGTTCCCGGTTGTACTCGTTTGCGAGTTTTCTCTTTCCCTGAAAGAGCCCGCAGTCTCGGAGGAGTTGGTTCCCGTTCACCTGGATCAGGTGTTGGGAACCGGTGACCGTATCGGCGCCGCCCAGGAATTGGATTTCCATTACATGTCCTTTCCAGTCAATAAATCAACAGGTGGAGTGTATGATTGAACATCCTCGATTGTGAATGCCGAATTGCAGTCCGTCGGGTATTCAGCATCGGGTTTCTGGCGAGCAGAGGGCTTTCTCCGCAATGTTCCGTGGTGGACGCTGGATCCTCTATGGTCAAAACTGCGAAACGCTGGGAACCCCTGATGATTCCCGGAGTCCAGGTCGGAATCGGAGAATAGCTGCCATATGTCGAATGGATCCAGTCCGCCCCTGCAGGCGGTCTTTGACGTCCTCCACGCCGCGTGGGGGCCGCAGCACTGGTGGCCCGCCGACACGCCTTGGGAAATGATGGTTGGGGCCGTGCTTGCCCAGAACACCGCATGGGTCAACGCAGAGAAGGCCATCAACCAGCTGAAGAAGGCCGGCGCGATGAATTTCCACGCCATGCATGAAGCGGGTCCCGCGCAGGTTGAAAGCTGGATCCGGCCCAGTGGGACCTTCCGGGTCAAGACGCGTAGGCTTTTTGCCCTGATGGAGTTGATACGATGCGATTTTGGAGGCGATCTGGACCGCTTTCTCCGGCTGCCGAAGGCATCCATGCGAGAGAGGCTCCTTCAGGTGGGCGGAATCGGGCCCGAAACCGCTGACTGCATCGTTCTGTATGCCGGCGGTCATCCGGCATTTGTGATTGATGCCTATACCCGTCGAATATTGTCCCGGCATGCGTGGATCGAGGGAGGCGAGCCGTACGGAGAACTTGCCCGGTTATTCGAGTCGAATATCCAGCCGGAGGCGCTCATCTACGCGGAGTATCATGCTCTGCTGGTGAGAGTCGGGAAAAATCATTGCCGCTCCCAACCAGCATGTGCATCCTGTCCCCTGAATTCTTTTCTTCCCGGGGAGGGTCCCAGGGATTGAGGGCATATGGTGCAGACAATGATTTTCGTGGCCAGGAAACTGGATGCCCGTGTTCTGGCCGTCTGCGTTTCGGGCTTGGCCATGGCTTTGTCGGTCGGGTCGGGGTGCGCGTCGGGCTGGGGGGGGGAGGCGGTCTCCCTCCCGTCGGTGTCGGCCCTGGTCGAACCGGGAGATGTTCCGCGTGGCACGGTTGGTTGGGTGGTCCGGGTAAGTGAAAATGCCGACTACATTGTTATCAAGGGGCAACACTTGCCAAGTCCGGGCAAGCGAGGGAAGATATACAGGGAAGAGCTTCTGGTTGGCATGGTGCAATTCGACAAGCGCCGGGAGACTCACTTCGGAATTGCTAACATCATTGACGGCGTGATTCAGAAAGGCGACCGCGTGGTGTATTGACGGAATCATTCGAAGGATGGAGAAGCGGATATGACCACAGCATCAGGAATCGTTGGGATCGGTATGCCGAGTCCTCAGGAGTTGCTGCCCATCATTGTTATTTTGATCCTTTTCTTCGGTGCCGCACGGCTTCCCAAGCTCGCCCGGTCCTTGGGGCGGAGCATCACCGAATTCAAGCGCGGTCGGGAAGATACGGGGTCCCTCCAGGAAGAAGAGCAATCAGGCGACACCCCCGGCGCAAACTCCGGGGACTGAGGCATCACAGCCCGCGCCGGGGTGCAATCTGCGGTTGATTCGTGGCGCGCCTGGGACTGCTTCGAGAGCCTGCCAAATTCCAGCCCTTGCGCGACTCCGAAAACGCAGTTATGATATCCTTGAAAATTCCCAAGACGGTTTGGCAGGAGCGGGGCAATGGAGGGAAAAAAACGCGCATTAATCCTGTTTTCCGGCGGACTGGATTGTCGTATCGCCGTCCGCCTGATGGAGGACCAGTCTGTCGACCTCCAACCCGTTGTTTTTGAGAGTCCGATCGCGGATCATGACATTGCGATCGCCGCGGCGGAATCAATGAACCTGCCGGTGAAGGTAGTCGAGTTCACCCGCAGCCTCGTTGATGTTGTCGAGCGGTGCAAGTCGTTGGACGACGCCTCAACCACCCTGCGCCTCGAATGTCATGCGGAGATGCTTCGTGGTGCGGCGGGGATGCTCGAGGAGTTGGAATGC
>CAZTAB010000315.1:0-3361 GCA_964611475.1 uncultured Verrucomicrobiota bacterium
TGTGACGGCAGAGACGGAGCCATGCAGGGAGTATCCTTGATTGAAGAGGCTCATCCCCTTCGCTACATAGTTGACCTTGGCGGGGATGGTCAGGCCTTCATGCGCCGGGCTCGCATCGCGTCGCCATTTCCCTCGAGCCAATACTCCGCTTGTGGCAGGAAGGTTTTCGATGAAGGAGACAACATGTCCACGGATCCTGTCCCATTCCGCGCGGGGCAGGGTCACGTTCAAGAGGAGTCGCTCTCTCGTGAGGAGGAGTTCCCTTATCCGCAGGAGATCCCCGCTGATAGCATCCCAGTCATCCTCGATCCGCTTCTCAAGCGAGCGAAGGAAGAAGAGCTGGCTAACCCCACGGAACTGTTCGGACACCCAATCGGGAACGGAAAAAAAGCTACGGAGCCGGGTATCTGCTATTCCGGAGCCCCCGGGAATGATTGACGCCTCGAACTCGGCTTTCTCCTCCAGCACGATCTGCCTGAATCGTTCACGGTCGGCAAGCTTGGACATGGTGAACACGTCGTTCAGGATGTCGAGGAGCTTGCGGCTTTTCGCGAGGGTTGCTTTGCCACGAACCATGAGGCGGCAGGCCGGGCTCGGTGAATCACGCACCGTGGAACAAACCATGGATGCCCCTATCCCGCCGGTATTCCGGCCGATTCGGTTCGAGAGGGAAACGAAATCCTCCCGCTCGGTTCCCATTTCCAGCAGTGCCGTGCTGAAGAGCGGCAGATAGGGGAGGAGACGCTGCGGCAGCCCGGTGACATCAAACGCAGCATCCAGGTAGAGAATTCCGTTGGTAAACAGATCGTGCGTATAAATCGACGCCGGCCCCGCATGCTCTTCCTCGATTGGGATGAACTTGTTTTTCCTCGACACGTCTTCCCGGGCGAGCGTTGGAATCAAGGCAAGCGCTTCCGGCGAATCCGGTGTTTCCTGCATCTGGACCAGCGATTCAGTGTTCGATACAATCTCTGCGAGGTTTTCCCGACTCATTCCCTGACGAGCTCGGGAAAGTTTCTCTGCTTCCTCCTTCTCTTCCCGTCGGCTGCAGCCAACTTCCGGCTCCATGATAACAACGGCACGATGGGTGTTGTGGAGAAAATGTGCCTCGATGAGCTTTTCAAAATAGCGTGGATCACCCCCGAAGGCCGCGCGGACACGCTGAAGCGGTCCCTCAAATTTCAAGGGCTCCAGCGGATCCCCATCGTAGAGCCAGAAATTCAGAGCGGAGAGCATATAGGAAAGACCGCGAGGATACCCCCCGCTGTTGCTTTCGCGCATTCGGAACTCGAATGTGTTAAAGGACGCCTCCAGAATTTCCCGGTCGATTCCATCCCTTGCCAGGGTTCGCAGCGTGCTCCAGATCAGTTTTTCGGCGACTTCAATGTCTTCCGAGCGAATTCCCCGAAGCCCGGTCCCGAAATAGATCTGCAGCAGATAACTCGCAAATCCCGGTCCGGTAAGGTCCTCGCCGAGTCCCGAGTCGATCAACGCTTTCCGCAGGGGGCCGGCAGACGTTCCGATCAGGGTGTAGGCGAGAATGCCAAGGGCCAGATTTGCATCAGCATCAATAATCCGGGGCCAGAGCCAATTGGTGGAGAACATGGACCGCGCATCCTTGCCCCCTTCCTCCCCAGGATCGTATTTTCGAAGAATGCGGGCTGGTTCAGCCAGCGGCCCCTGCTCCTCAATATGCGAGTGCACGGTACGGGCGTCGAAACCATCCAGGTATTCTGCGATACGAAGAAGGCGCTGGTCGGGATCGTCGTCCCCATAGAAGTAGATGTAGCTGTTGGACGGGTGGTAGAGGGTCTCGTGAAAGTCTGAAAGCTGACGGAAGCTGAGGTCAGGGATATATTTTGGATCCCCTCCAGAGTCACATCAATACGTGGTGTGGGGGAAGAGACCCTGCTGGCTTAACTCCGATAGCACGTCCTCCGGATTGGAGTATGCCCCCTTCATCTCGTTATAGACAACGCCTTTATAGATAAGGGGGTCTTCCAGATTTTCCAGCTCGTAGTGCCATCCTTCCTGCTGAAAGATCTCATTCGTCAATCGTGGGTGGAAGACCGCATCGAGGTATACATCCATCAGGTTGTAGAAGTCTTTAAGGTTCTCGCTGGCGACTGGGTAGCAGGTCTTGTCGGGGTAGGTGAATGCGTTGAGGAACGTTTGCACGGACCCCTTCAGAAGCTCAACGAACGGTTCCTTGACGGGGTATTTTCGTGAACCGCAAAGCACGCTGTGCTCAAGGATATGCGCCACACCCGTTGAGTCCGAAGGGGGGGTGCGAAACGTGATCCCGAACACCTTGTTGGTGTCGTCGGTCACCATGGAGAGTATCCGCGCTCCGGTCTTCATATGCCGGTATTCGCGCGCCATTGCGTTGATTTCGTCGACTCGTTCCTCGCGAAGCAAATCAAAGCCATTCATCGCTTCTGGGTGTCCTTTCTGGTGTTTGGGGGAGACACGGACGGTACCACGCTCACATAGCGCAGGAAAGCCCGCAGAAAGGCCCTCCGGTCCGTGCCAACAAGAGGGGATCGAAACCCTGAACGGGAAGGCTAAGCCACGGATGTCCGGGGGCGTTCTCTAGCGTCTGGGTGCCATCGGTGGTTTCCAGGGGAAGAGCTTGAGGGGGGCCGGGTCTGATGCTCCCGTTCATGCTTCCGCAAATGCCGCAGGTGTTCATATCCTCGCCGTCGTGCGTCAGAGAATCATGAAGAACAACCTGCTTCTCTAGACCTTTCCATGATTCACGGCCCAAGGCTCCTGGTTTTGTCAGCATTCCACGACGGTAGCTCGGTGGACGTTTTTCTATTCGCTAGGGGTCCCATGATCATTTCCTCCGGTGAGGCCTTTCAGGAATCCGCCAACTTTTTCGACGGCGGAGTCCACGGCGTCGACAGCGTCCTCAAGGACCTCTTCGACGATCTCTGTCGAGCCTCCAATGGCTCCAATGGCTCCAATGGCGGCATCGTCGATCTGGAGGAGGATCTGGCCCAGAACCGAAGCGATCGTTGCGCCACCGCTGGCTTCACCAACTCCTTTCATTTCGATCTCCGGGAGGGGAATCGGAATTGTTTTTCCCATGACCGGGGCATAGTTTAACCTGCCGCCGGTCAGCACCAGACGGTCGATGACCACTTTCTTCTGATTCCCCTTATCTTCCCTCTTCTTGTCGCTATTCTTTTCTTCGTTTCCATAGGTCGACGCAAAAGCGGTCACATTCCGCTGGATTTGTTTCATGTTACCCCCTTGAAGACCTTCGAAGGTGATCGTGGGCGCCTCGATAATGACGTTGCTCACATGAATCACGTCGCTCCGGAGAGTGGACATATCTAACTCGATGTGTAGCCGC
>CAZTAB010000316.1:0-10986 GCA_964611475.1 uncultured Verrucomicrobiota bacterium
CCTCCTCCAGGCGATCAAAGATCGCGCGGTGAACAAGGTCCGGCACACCGGATTGAACCAGCACGTACCCGTCCTCGATGAATTGCTGGACCGCCTCATCAGTGAGAAGGTGCCCCGCAGTGTCGTTCGACAGCTTCATGGCGACAGGATCATAGCCCCAACCCCGGAGGCTCGAAAAGAGTAAGTTGTGCGGAATCCACGCGGACAGCACCGGATAGAAACCAGGCCCTGCAGCGGGGGCATTCCCCTTCGCGACAAGGAGCGGGCGACCGGCGGGCATTCGTCATCGCGCCTCTTCCCCGGGCGGCGCCTCGAGCAGGGTCCAATAATCCTCCGTTGGACTGACGCACAAAATCCTCTAGGATTGTGTGATGAACTTCGCATTTCTTGGCGGCACCCGTTTCATTGGCCCATTCATCGTCCGCCTTCTGGTCGACCAGGGGCACCGGGTTTCCGTCTATCATACCGGGCGCACGATGGGCGATCTCCCCCCCGGCGTGGATCGGGTGATCCTCGACCGAAAGAACCGGGGTCAAACCACCGATGCCCTCCGCAGGCACCGCCCGGAGGCTATTATCGACATGATAGGAATGGACGAGGAGGATGTCGCCGAGGTGATCAACGCCGACATCCCCCTCAAGCACTACGTCTTCTGCAGCAGCACCGCGATCTACGGAAAGATCGGGGAGGACACACCGGACGAATCGTACAAACCCGGCCCCGACAGCGCCTACACCACCGGCAAGATCGACTGCGAGGAACTGCTCGACCGCACATTCAAGGAGTCCGCCTTCCCGTCGACGAGCCTCCGCCTCGCGCATCCGTACGGTCCGCTGGATCAACTTCTGTATTGCGCGGGGCGCGAGTCCCTGTTTCTCGATCGAATGCGCAGCGGAAGACCCATCCTGATCCCCGGCAACGGTGAAACCCGGGTCCATTCCATCTACGTCGAGGATGCGGCCCGCGCGTTCCTCCACGTCCTCTGCCGGGAGGAATGCTTCGGCCGCACCTACAATCTCGCAGGCGAGCAAATTCTAACCCTCAACGAATATTTTGAGTCCATCGCCCGCGCCCTGGATTGCCCGCTGGTTGCCAGGCATATTCCGCTGGAATGGTTCGACGCCAACGCGGAGCTTTGGAAGGGCCACGAGCGCGGATTCGGCTTTTCCACTGACTGGTGCCGCTACCAGAGCGCATTCGACATTTCGGCGCTCAAAGCCACCGGGTTCGACTGCCTGACAGATCACGACGAAGGAGCGCGGAAAAACATCGCCGGGCTCGATTCGCAGGGAATGATCGCCCGGGCGTCAAACGACGACATGGAGGACCGGATCCTGAAGGCATACGCAACCGCATGAGCCACGGAATGTGGCATTTCCCCTTCATTCGGCACCCGGCATTTTGCGAGGGACTGCTGCCACAAAAAAATATAGCGGCAAGGGGCTGAACACCCTACATTGGAAACATGAAGTCCTTGAACATAGCGATGGTCGGCATGGGCGGCATAGGAAACAACCATGCCACATGCTACAGGAACAATCCTCACGCTGAAGTCGTCGCGGTCTGCGACCTGGATCAGGATCGCGCGAAAAAAGCGGCAGAGGAGCATGAGGCCAGGGCTTTCTTTTCGATTCGCGAGATGCTCGAGAGCGGGATCCGGATCGACGCAGCCGGGGTCACCACCGCCGGCGAGGAAAACGGAGGAGACCACTACGCGCCAACCATGGAACTGCTTCACGCGGGCATTCCGGTGCTCGGCGAGAAACCAATTTCGAACAACGTGGACAAGGCGCGCGAAATGGTCGCCCTGGCGCGCAAAAAATCGATACGGTACGGGATCAACCTGAACCATCGCTTCACCCCCGCAGCTCTGCGCGCCAGGGAGTGGCTGGATTCCGGCCGCATGGGCGAAGTGCACATGATTCGGATGGTGATGTGGATCACGAATCCCAACGAAACAAGTCCGCACTTCCACATCCGCGCGCTCCATCCCCACTCGATTGACGTGATGAGGTACTTCTGCGGCGACATCGTGAAGGTGCAGGCATTTTTCCGCAAGGGACATGGGCGTGAGACCTGGTCCAATGCACAGGTAAACGTCCTTTTCGAAAGCGGCGTCATCGGCAACCTGACGGGCAGCTATGACGGCGGCGGCCCGGGGCACTCCTGGGGACTGGAAACGTGTGAAGTCATCGGCCACGAGGCCCGGTTCATCCTCGAAGACGCCTGCGAAACCTTGACCCTGCAGCCGAGACACACGGAGCAAGACGAGACCTACCGGAACCTGGGTGGGATGAAGAGCTTCGGCGAAACGTTCCAGAGCCGGATCGACCGTTGGGTTGAAGATCTGCGAAACGGCGTTGCGCCAGAGGATGTGGAAGCGAGCGGCGCGGACGCGCTTCAGGGACAACAGGTGATCGAAGCCGCGATCGAGAGCTGGGAGAATGGAACCGTGGTGAGTGTGGACAGATGAAAATAGGCGTCAATTCAGTCCTTTTCGGCGGCCATGATATGCCGACCGCGTTCAAATACACCGCCGTGTGCGGATACGATGGAATCGAGATTTCCGCCATTGACGGGATGAGCGAACATCTCGTCCTGGACCGCTGGCGCGAGCTTACCCCGCAAATCAACGACCTTGCCGCGGAACATGGCCTTCCCATCCTGGCCATGGAACAACCCTCCCAGGATCGCGACACCATGGAGGCCGCATTCCGGGCCGCCAGGGAAATCAACTGTCCCATTGTGAATTGCGGGCCCGGGGGCCAGTCCGATGACGAGGAGAGCCTGAAGAGCGCCATCGCCTCGCTTCGGGACCTCGCCACCATGGCGGAGGACCACGGTGTCATTCTCTGCGTCAAGGCCCACGTCGGGGCGGCCATCTATAACACGCCAACCTCGCTTCGCGCGCTTGAGGAAGTCCAATCCCCCGCCTTCGGCCTGGACATGGATCCCAGCCACATCCATCGCGCAGACGAGAATCCCGTGGAAGCCCTCGCGGCGGTGGTGCAACGGATTCGCCATGTTCACATTCGCGACTGCAAGGGGCGCGAGCAAAACCCGGGTGTTCCGCCCGACCAGGCCAACGGGCGGGGGGACATCGACCTGCTGGGATACATCCGCGTGCTCCAGGAAAACGCATACGAGGGGCCGCTGGACCTGGAGGTCATCGGCGCGAAGGAGTTCGCGCTGCCCGATTGCGTGTCGATTGCCGCGGAGGCCAGGGGCCATATGCAGGCGTGCCTGCAGGCCTGCGGGGCACGGTAGATCAACAACCCGACAGATGACCACCCGCTCCCCCAACATTCTCCTCATCGCCATCGACTCGCTGCTTGCCACGCACATGAGTTGCTATGGGTATCGATTCCAGACAACCCCACAGATCGATCGGTTTGCCCGTTCCGCGACGCTCTTCGAGGACACCTTCTCCGCGCATATCCCCACCACGCCGGCATACGCATCGATGCTCACCGGCCGTGATTGCTTCGGGACCGGGATCGTCGGGCTGCGCCACCAGGGGGACATAGCGCCCGGGGTGCCCACCCTGGCGGAAATGCTCGGGGACCACGGATACACCTCCAGTTGCGTCGGCTTCACCGGAAATCCCTCTGCGCGCGGGTTCGACAACTACGTGGATTATCCCAGCTCCTGGGGCAACTGGGATGACCGGCCCCTCCGCAAGGCGGAAAGCCTGAATGCGGTGACCGTGCCGGAACTGGAAAGGCTCGAGGCCACCGGCAAACCCTGGTTCGCCATGCTTCGGCACATGGACCCGCACGCGCCGTATCTTCCTCCCGCGCCGTATGACCGCATGTTTTACCATGGAAACGAGTTCGACCCCTCCAACAAGTCCATGGAGCCGGTTTTTGCCTTTGCGCCGTTCAAGGATTTCTTCCTGTCGTGGATGCCGCCCGGCGTGACGGACAAGGACTACATCATCGCCCAGTATGACGGGGCCATCGCCTACCTCGACTCGTGCCTCCAGGTCCTTTTCCACCAGCTGGAATCCATGGGAATCGCGGAAAACACCATCGTCGCGCTGAACGGCGATCACGGCGAAACCCTGTACGACCATGAGTGCTGGTTCGACCATCACAGCATCCACGACGTGGTGCTCAAAGTCCCGCTGATCATCCGCTATCCCGGCCGCGTCCCGGCCGGCGCGCGCATCGCGGGCTTCAATCAGCAAAAGGATCTCGCGCCAACCCTCCTGGAACTCGCCGGGCTGGAAACGGACACCCCATTTGACGGGACATCACTCATGGAGCTTGTTCGTGGCGAGCGCGACAGCCTCGAGTCTGAGTTTTACATCACCGAATGCACCTGGATGCGGAAGCACGGGTGGCGGACGCCGCACTGGAAGCTAATTGAGGCCCTTGAGCCGGATTTTCACTTCAAGCCGCCGGTGGAACTCTACAACCTGGTGGAGGACCCGGACGAGAATCACAACCTCGCCGACTCCGAGCCGGGGATGGTCGACATGCTCCGGGAACGGATGAATTCGTTCATCGCGCGCCGCGAGAGGGAACTGGGCATCACCAACCCGATGCTGAACCAGGGTTCCTGGCACGGCATCGAGGGGATCGAAGCCTTCGAAACCAGCCGCCAGGCCTACGACACCCTGCATATTGGAGACCCGGAAACCGCCAAGCGCCTGCAGGAGGAGGTGCGCGGATCGTGACCCATCCAACGGAGGCGCGGCCAGAGCAAAAAGCCTCGCCAGGGGTTCCTTGACGCCCCGCGACGCGGAGGCACGCCCTATTCGCCCCGGGGCGACCATCCCAGGAGCGCCTTTGCCTTGCCCTGGTTCAAGTGGACCGCCTCCACGTCCGAACTGGCATTGATGGCGTCGAAACCACGGTGCCCCTCAAGCGCAAGCGCAGCGAGGTAGAGATTGCGGAGGTCCTGGGGCCCGGTGGCAATGAGCGGGGAATACGGCAAGGACGCCCGACGCTCCCACTTCTCTTCGTTGCAGGGAAGCACCATGCGCAAAGCCAGTATCGACATCCAGTCGTGAGCGGCGGAAAACGTCCGGCACACCTGTTCGCCAAGATGCTTGGTCAACCCGTATGGATCGAGCGCGTCGGGAAACAAGTCCTCCGTTTCAAAGCGCCGCTTCCAGTTCAAGTTGTACACCGACATGGAGCTTGCATAAATCACGCGGGAAACCCGGTGCTTTACCGCCGCCTCGAGCACGGTTGCCATCCCCCGCACATTAATCATGTAATGCTGCCCCGTCGCATCCCACTGCTTTTTGGAGAGCATGACGAGTTGGATCACCGCGTCCTGCCCGGCCATTGCGGCCTCGATTGATTCCGGCGAAAGAACATCGCCCACCACCCAGCCGGGTTCCCCGGGGCGGGCCGGAAGCCTGTCAAGCCAGGTACAATCGTGGACGCGCTCCAGGGCGGGCCGCAATCTCCCAGCCACGGATCCCGCAGCACCGGTAATCACCACCTTCATCCGTTCAGATTTCTCCGTCAGAACCATCATGGCAAGTTAAATGCAAAGGACCCCGGGGTGGGCGGCGTCCTTCCCCGCACCCGGCACTACGGCGCCCCCCTTGCGCCGATGCGCATTTTCCCATATCCTGCGGACCAGACAAGGAGTCGAGGCAATGAACCATTGCATACGGAAATGCCGGGCACCGGAAACAGGAGACCCCATGAGAATCTTGCTTTTGACAATGGCGCTGCTGGCTGCCGACACGACCTATGCCGGGATTGAGCTGGCTCGAAACGGCACGGCGCTGGCATCCATTGTTGTGGCCGAGGATGCGAGCATCCGCGAAAAACACGCGGCGGCAGAACTCGCCCACTTCCTGCAGGAAATCTCCGGCGCCCCCTTTGATACCATCGCGAATCCACGCCCCCACGCATCCAACATCTGTGTCGGCCGGGGGAGCGCGCGCGCCGCGTGGCCGGGTTTCACCGCGGAGGGTCTCGGCGCCGATGGCACCATCATCCGGACGAGGGGCAGGAACCTTCTTCTCGCCGGCGGCGAGCCGCGAGGCACTCTCTACGCGGTCTATTCCTTCCTTGAGGACGAGCTTGGCTGCCGGTGGTGGTCAAACAAGGCCAGCACCATCCCGGCGAAGACCACGCTGAAGGTCGGGAAACTGAATCGCCGGCATGTTCCACCCTACGAGCACCGGGAAGTCCACATCGTTCCGATTTCACACGACCCTGACTGGTGTGTCCGGAACAAGTGCGTCGGGGAGATGACGGGATACGGCCGGTTCGACATCATGCCTGAGCGCGGCGGCTGCCGGAAGGCCTGGCCTTGCGGACACTCCTACTACACGGTCCTTCCTCCCGACGAGTACTTTGAAAAACATCCCGAGTGGTACAGCCTGATTGAAGGAAAACGGACGTCCTCACCCAAAATTCATTCCTCCCTCTGCCTCACCAACAAGGAGATGCAGGAATATTTCGTCGAGAAGGTGCTCGACAAGGTCCGGGGCGGCCCCGCCATGTTCAGGGCCGGCGGCAGGCAGTATGTCCGATATATCGACATGGAAGAGAACCCGCTCATGCATGTTTCCGTCAGCCCCGAGGATGACTCGGGCTATCCATTCCAGTGCCAGTGCGAACCCTGCGTTGCCGTCGACCAGGAAGAAGGCAGCCCGGCCGGAAACTCGCTGCGGCTCGCCAACAAGGTCGCGCGGGCGCTGCGCGCGGAGTTCCCCGAGAAGTCGGTCTACATGTATGCCTATCATCTCACGCAAAAACCGCCGAAGCAGACGCGCCCGGAACCCGGGCTGAGCGTATGGTTCGGCCCCATCAACGCGTCATTCAGCAAGCCCCTCACGCATCCTCGCAACCGCCGGTGGCATGACGACCTTCTCGAGTGGTTGGAACTTTCCGACCGCGTCTACCTCTACGACTATCCCGACAACGTCACCTACCAGATGATCCCCCACCCCAACCTGTACGCTCTCGCCGAAAACGTCAGGTGGTGTGCGGAACAGGGAGTCACCGGATACTACGGAGATGGAATCCTCAGCAGCACCGGGGGAACGGAAATGGCGGAACTGAGGGCCTGGATGGTGGCCAAGCTTCTCTGGGACCCGACCCGAGACCCACGAGGACTGATCCGCGAATTCACAAACGGATATTTCGGCCCCGCCGGACCGCACATCCATGCCTATCTGGACGAGATTCATCATGCGGTGGAGAAAACAGGGGACTGGCTGACTCTGAGTTCGCCTCCTGATTCCCCCTTCCTCTCCCTGGAAACATTACTGGCATCCTGGAAACACCTTGCAGCGGCGGAAGCCGCGGTGGCGGATCAGCCGGAGTTTCTCCAGCGGGTGGAGATCGCCCAGCTCCCCGTCCGGTTTGTCTACCTGGTTCGATGGAAAAACCTCAAGTACCTGGCATTCACGCGGGGCCGGGACTGGCCGTTGCGCGATACCCAGGCTGAGGAACTCGCCGCATTCCGCGAAGTGGTCCAGGCATACAACATCTCGACCGGCTACAGTTGCAACAAGATGCTCGAGGAAATCTCCCCGGCGCCCTCCCTATAGTGGAAGTCACGGGACCTTCTGCCCGACCCTCGAAGGTGCCCTCCCCCTCGAACGCCCTGCTTCGTCATCAGGTTTGACGAAACATGGTGAAACGCTTACTCGAGGCGTAGACGGGGAAATGAGCGGGTCAACCGCCCAAACCTTCTTGATCCACTCGTGCCACTTGAGCGACGACGTCTTTCGCACTGCGCACCTGGGTTTGCTCTTTTTGTTATTTTCGCCCCGCCGCGCTGTTTGGGGGGGCGCCACGCCACCGGCTGCCGACGAAGACGGAATGGGAAAAAGCGGAGCAAAGCCCCGAGCTCCATATCCAATTGCCTTGCCTTCCCTCCCTCTCCACAGTAGAGAAAGCACTCCCATGGACCGCTTTCTCTTCCTCGACGACGTTCACATCGCGAAGCTCGACGGCCTGACACGCCGCGCGCACAAGGCGGAGAAGCATCCCGACAATCCCGTGATGCAACGGGATCACCCGTGGGAAGCCACACGAGTGCAGATCTACGGCCGCGACCTGATCTACGATCCTCGGCTGGAAAAGTTCCGGATGTACTATATCGCCCAGCCCCGCGGACACCCGTACGAGCACGTCACGCTGAACGGCCGCACCATGAATGGGATCGTGACGTTGCCCGCTTACGCGGAGAGCCGCGACGGGATCCACTGGTCCAAGCCGATGCTCGGGCAGTGCTCTTTCGACGACAGCCCGCAGACGAACATCATGGACTTCTGCCGGGGGCAGAGTTTCCAGGGCGGCGTGCTCTATGACCCGGTCGATCCCAGCGACGCGCGCCGGTATAAGATGTTCTACTGGGACCAGCGCAACCAGGTGCTTCCCAAGGGCCGGGATGAATACCTGGACCACCCTGACCGGGCCGCCGGGGACTACCTCGGGCGCGGGGTACGCACCTACGATGAACAGGACAACCTGATCGATGAGCAGCCGTACATCGACTTCGGCATGGACGTGGCCTTCAGCAGCGACGGCCTGCACTGGTACCGCCATCCGGAGGGCCCGGTGATACGGTGCTACAGCGACACCGGCCATTCCGTGGTCTACGACCCGAAGCTGCGGCGCTACGTGGGCTTTGGCCGCTTCAACAACATGCGCCTGGCCGACGGACGGATGTTCGGTGTCGGACGCGGCCTGGCGCGGGTCGAAAGCGACGATTTTATTCACTGGTCGGATCCGGAGATGGTCCTTCGCGCCGATGCCGACGACGTCGATGAGCTTCAGATCGACGCCGTGCCCGTGGACCTCTATGAGGGGCTGTACATCGGCCGGTTGCAGTGCGACGTGCGGATGCACGGCAACCAGCAGTTGGCTATGCAAATGGCGGTCAGCCGGGACGGCCGGCACTGGACGCGCGTCGCCGACCGATTCGATTTCCTCGACGTGGGCGGCGACGGCGAGTGGGACAGAAATTGCATCCGCCCCGGCTCGGCGCTCATTCCCCTCGGCGACAAGGTCCTGAGCTACTACTGCAGTGGGGTCGAGTCCTTCGAGGGCATCGGCCTGGCCACCTGGCGGCGCGACGGATTCGTCTCGCTGCACGCGGACGGCGGCGGCGGCGAACTGATCACGGCCCCGCTGATGACCGATCCCCGCTGGCAACTGCACGTCAACTGTGCGGCCGCGGACGGTGAGATCACCGTGGCGTTGTGCGACCACCAGGGGCTGACGCTCGGCGAGGACGGGGTGAAGATCCTGCCCGGCTCTCCCTACGAGCCGCCCTCGCTCGTCTCGCATCCCATTCGCGAAGACAGCGTTGACATCACCGTGCCTTGGCAGCAGCCGCGCCCGCTGCCTCAGCGTCCCGCGGCCCTGCGCTTCCGGATACGCAACGCCGACCTGTTCAGCTTTTGGTTCACCGAAGCGAGAAACGCGCCATGATCGTGACCGATCAGCACCAGCAGCAGTTTCGCGAGGAGGGCTACTTCTTTCTGGAGAAGGTCGTGCCCGACGACATGCTCGAAGATCTGCGCAACGATTGCGATGCGGCCGTCGAGCAGATGAACCAGCGCCTCGACGCAGGCGATCCCACGGTGTCCAGCATCAATCACCGTGATCAACGGTACTTCATTCCGTTTCGTTACGAATCCAATCCACAGGTGCGCCAGTTCCTCTTCGGCGACCTGATGGTCGAGATCTGCCGCGCCACGATCGGCGATGATGCGTTCCTCTTCCTCGACCAGCATGTGGTGAAGGCGCCGGGCGGGGGCATGAAGTTCAGCTGGCATCAGGACAGCGGCTACGTGGGGTTCGACCATGCGCCCTACCTGACCACGTGGACGGCCCTGGACGACATGGACGAGCAGATCGGCACCGTACGGTTGCTGCCCTTCTCGCGGGCGGGCGGCAAGGCCGTCGTCAAGCACGTTCAGGAGGAGGAAACGAACGACATGGTCGGCTACTTCGGCGACGATCCGGGCATGGCCGCCATCGTGCCTGCCGGCAGCATCGTCGTCTTCTCCTCACTGACCTTCCACTGCAGCGGCGCCAACGTGTCCGACCGCTGGCGGCGAAGCTTCCTGGCACAATACACGCCCGAGCCGCAGATCCGGCCGGACGGACAGCTGGCCATTCGCGCCGAACCGTTCCTGAAGGCCGGCCGACGCGAGGCCTGATTACGAGAATCCGAACGAAAGAATCATCCGATGGCAAAAAACAGTGGATGGCGCTGACCTTCGTTCTCTGCCTGAACCAGGGCGTTTCGCGGGCCTGGAGAAAACTTGATTCCAAATTGACGGGGCGAAGCCCCGTCCCCGGGAGTTGTTGGGTGAATTTTAACTGGAGGGATTGCAGATGATGGTAAAGAAACGGGCTGTGTTGGCGCTGGTGGTCGTAGTCGCCTTGTGTCGGGGGAATTCGTTGGCGGCACCAAGGCCAAGACTCGACGTCCGAACCATGGCGGAGTCGGCGACCGAAGCGGAGGCGTACGCGGCGGAGGAGTTCCGCGATTTCTTTGCCCAGGCCACCGGGTATGACCTCCCCATCCTGTCCGCCGCGAAAAACGTATTCATCGGAGCGAGCGAATCGCTGAAGAAGAGCAACGTAGCTCATGCACTGGACAGGGAATACGGGGAGGAAGAGCTGCGCGTCATCATCGCGATCGACAACATCGCAATCGTGGGCGGACGTCCGCGCGGTGTGCTCTACGGGGTGTACCAGTTCCTGGAGCAGTCGATCGGCGTGCGTTTCCTGGCGCCGGATTGCACGTATGCACCCACATACGAGCCGGATGACAGCGAAACAGGACATGCCAATACTCCTCGTAGTCCGCCTCCGGGTCGGTGGGTGCGGTCATACCGTGAATGGCCAGGCGCGCACGCTCGGCCAGATCCAGCGTATCAGGCACCAGCGCTTCGTAGCGCTCCCCGTTGCAGGGCGGGAGGTTGACTTCAGGAATGTCCGGCGGAATGTAGCCGATGGGATCGCCGCGCTTCCAGTCCTTGTAGAG
>CAZTAB010000317.1:0-39446 GCA_964611475.1 uncultured Verrucomicrobiota bacterium
ACACAGGCAGCGGCACGGTAATTCTTCGCGATGCGGACGCTCCTCCGGGACGCGCCTGGACCGCGTACACCAAACCGATGAAAATCCTGCGGGCGGATGAGCCGTCACAAATCGCCCCACTCCTAGCTGAAATCGAGCAAAGCACCGCCCGAGGCCGCCACGCGGCCGGGTTCCTGGCGTACGAAGCCGCCCCGGCATTCGACAATGCCCTGTCCGTTCACCCTCGCTGCCCGGTCCCGCTCGCCTGGTTCGGGATTTACGAATCTGCGCAGCCGATCCCGCCGCCAGGCTGGAATCATTCTCCCGTCGCACCGCAATGGAGCGCGACCCTATCACGGGACGAATACAGGCACGCTGCGGCAAGGATCCTCGAGTACATTGCAGCGGGCGACACCTACCAGGTGAACTTCACCTCCCGGCTGACGGCTCCCTTTCCCGACGATCCCTTCGAGTTGCTTTCCACTCTCCAGTTGTCGCAGCCAAAGGCCTACACCGCGTTCGTGCACACCGGCGACCACACGATATGCTCGGTCTCGCCCGAGCTTTTTTTCCGCCTGGATGACCGGCGGATACTTTGCCGCCCCATGAAGGGGACAGCCGCTAGGGGCGCAACCCTCCGCGAAGACCGCCGCCGGGCGAACTGGCTGCAGGAGTCGGAAAAAAACCGAGCCGAAAATGTCATGATCGTGGACATGGTGCGAAACGATCTGGGGAAAATCGCAAGACAAGGGTCGGTGGAAGTTCCGGCACTCTATGATATAGAGCGCCACGAAACCCTCTTCCAGATGACGTCGACCGTGCAGGCAGACACAGGGGAATCACTATCCACTATCTTCGGCGCCCTCTTCCCAAGCGCCTCGGTCACGGGCGCCCCCAAGGTGCGGACCATGCAGATCATCCAGGAATTGGAAGAAGCGCCACGCGGCGTCTACACAGGCTGCATTGGCTGCGTGGGCCCGAATCGACAGGCTCGATTCAACGTGGCGATTCGCACGGTTCA
The DNA here is from genome assembly GCA_964611475.1 of uncultured Verrucomicrobiota bacterium. Classification (GTDB taxonomy): domain Bacteria; phylum Verrucomicrobiota; class Kiritimatiellia; order SLOV01; family SLOV01; genus CAUZEO01. The sequence goes on from CAZTAB010000317.1 coordinate 1,001, forward strand.
CGTGGACCGGCAACGCAACGTGGCGCCCTATGGAACGGGCAGCGGAATCGTCTGGGATTCGCTGCCGGACAAGGAATTCGACGAGTGTGGAACCAAATCGCTGATCCTTCAACCTGCCTCGCCGCCGTTCAAGCTGCTGGAGTCCTTGAGAAGGGATCCCGGGCGGGGATATTCCTTTCTTTCCCGTCACATTCGGCGACTACGCGACTCAGCCGCCTATTTCGAGTTCGACATCGACACGCGCGAGGCACTTCGTGAACTCCAGTCTTTTGAGGAAAAACTGGGCGGCGGATCCTTTAAAGTCCGCCTCCTGGCTGGTCGCAGCGGCAAGATTCACATCGAGTCCGAACCAATCACCGACGGGGAATTTCAATTCACACCAGATGTCGGGCCGGCCGTGCGCACCGCCTGCATCGCTCCTCATCCGGTTGAAAGCGAGAATCCGTTCCTGCACCACAAGACAACCCGACGATCGGTTTACCGACAAGCTGCGCTGGGATGCGAAAACTTCGACGACGTGATCCTTTGGAATGAGAACGAAGAGCTGACGGAAACCATGGTCGGGAATCTCGTTCTCCACATTGCTGGCGGGTTCGTGACACCTCCTACGCAATGCGGCCTTCTAGCCGGAACTTTTCGGGCAGACCAATTGGAATCGGGAATAATTGAGGAACAAACGCTAACAATTCGGGATTTTGCAGGAACGGACGGAGTCTATATGATTAATTCAGTACGCGGGTGGACTCGATTGAACGTCAGCCCCCGGGACAGATCTGCGCCAGGTTGTGATGGTTGAAACGGCTAATCCCGAACAGCTTGAATCGCTCGAGGATACGGAGACCGACATAGGCGTCCGATTTAACCGGACTGGATCCGGCAGAGCTTCCCGTTTATTCAAACCGGGGAAATTCGGGCGGCAAAGGCTCGAGCGGGCGCCTGCGGCGCGGATTACAACAACGAACCAGGCGTTTCGTCCTCCCCACTCTTTTGCTCCGGAGGCGGTTCGGGGGCCTTTTCGAAGGCCCCGCAGGGGTTTGTTGCTTCCACCTCCTTCTTGTGCACCCCGCACCACTGCATGAAGGGATTGAGGACATAGTGCTTACAATATCGGCACAGCCGGGCCGCCTCGTTTTCCTCAAAAATCTCAGGGTCGATGGACCGGTCGGCATCGGTAAACACCTGAACCGTTTCCCGTCCCGCAAACGGAACGCCCTCCTCCCCCTCGAATACGTGGCCGCACGATGAACACTTCAGCGTCTCCCCAGTCTTCTGAAACCCTTCATATACAGGCTCCCGGAGCAGCAACGCGTCCTGGTTGCACCCCGGGCATCGAATTTCGCCTGAACGCTGAGCAGCCATGGGTTGACCCATACAAGGGTTTATTTAAGACTTTGCAGAAGTCCCTCTCGTACTCTCTATCGTGCGTTTTGTCGATTCCTGATTGGAGACCGGGGTTTAGATGCATCTTTCATGAAAAAACGGCTGGCAAACTGGGGAAACTTTCCGGTGGTCGACGCGAGGATCCGGTCCCTCGCCGACGCAGGGGACGTCGCCGCGGACATTGAGGAGAACGGCCGGACGATCGTCAGAGGCATGGGCCGAAGCTATGGGGATGCGTCGCTCGGCCCGAACGTCTTGTCGAGCCTGAAACAAAACAAGATCCTGGCCTTTGACGAGTCGGGGGGCATTGTCACGTGCCAGTCCGGCGTAACACTCGCGGATCTGCTCGAGGTGATCGTCCCGCGCGGATGGTTCCTTCCCGTGACGCCCGGAACAAAGCACATTACGGTTGGGGGTGCCATCGCGGCGGACGTACACGGGAAAAATCATCACTGCGACGGATGCTTCAGCCGGTTCGTCCGGAGGATCCGTCTTGCGCTGGAAGACGGCCGGGTGCTGAACTGCTCGCCGGACGAGAGCGGGGAACTATTCCGGATGACCTGTGGAGGAATGGGTCTTACCGGCGCGATTCTCGAGGCGACCATCGTCCTTCGCCCCGTCGAAACCGCGTACATCCGGGAGGAGATCCTCAAAGCCGCGAATCTGGATGAAATAATGGCGCACTTTGAGGCGTCTGCGGACTGGAGCTACACCGTCGCCTGGATCGACTGCCTTGCAACCGGCGAAGACCTTGGGAGAAGCCTTTTGATGCGAGGCGAGCACGCGACCCGCAACGACCTCGATACGCCACCGCGCCGGGCAGATCCCCTGTCCCTGCCCCGCGGGCGCGCGGTAACGGTACCGTTCCCGATGCCCGGATGGGTGCTGAACCGGCACACAGTGAAAGCATTCAACTCCCTCTACTACCGAAAATACTCACGGGTACGCGGCGCCCACATAACGGATTACAACGCGTTCTTTTATCCACTTGATTTTGTTCACGAGTGGAACAGGATCTACGGGAAATGTGGTTTCACTCAATACCAGTTCGTCCTTCCGCTCCGGGAAAGCCGGCAGGGGCTGCAGAAAATCCTCGAGCGGATCAACCAGAAGGGATGGGGAAGTTTCCTCGCCGTATTGAAACTCTTCGGCAGACAGGAGGAGAATCCGATGTCCTTTCCGATGGAAGGATACACCCTGGCCCTCGACTTCCCCGTCCGCGACGGCCTTCTTCCGTTTCTTGACGAACTGGACGAATTGGTGATTGGGTACGGGGGTCGCGTTTACATGGCAAAGGATGCCCGCATGGGCCGGGATGCCTTTGTCGCGGGGTATCCGAACGCGGAGGAATGGAAAGCCTTCATCCGGCGCCGCAATGCGCAGTCGCCGTTCCGGTCCCTGCAATCGGACCGGTTGGGAATCACGGAATGAGCAGCGTACTGATACTCGGGGCCCACTCGGACATCGCCCAAGCGATCGCCCACCGATTTGGACGCGAGGGATACGACCTGGTTCTGGCCGCCCGCCGCGCGGGGGAGCTTCATGCGACAGTGAAAGACTTGGAGATCCGACACCGGGTGGTAGTGCGAGCCGTCGAATTCGACGCGCTTGCGTTTGCCGACCATCAGGCCTTTTACGACGCGATCAACCCAAAACCGGATGTCACGGTCTGCGTGTTCGGACTGCTGGGCGACCAAGACTCGGCGCGGCGCGACTTTTCCCTGGCACACCGGATCATCGACACAAACTACACCGGCGCTGTCTCCATCCTCGGTATCGTCGCCAATGAATACGAGAAACGGGGGGGCGGAACCATCATCGGCATCGGTTCCGTCGCGGGAGACCGGGGCCGACAGAGCAACTACGTCTACGGCAGCGCGAAGGCAGGCTTCACCGCGTATCTCGCGGGCCTGCGAAACCGGCTTGCCCATGCCGATGTACACGTCATGGCGGTAAAGCCAGGCTTCGTCCAAACCACCATGACAGAGGGAATGGATCTCCCCGGCGCCCTGACCGCGCAGCCCAGCCAGGTCGCCGCTGCCATCTACAAGGGGTTCACCAGAAAACGCAACACGATCTACACCCTCTGGATGTGGCGGCACATCATGCTGGCCATTCGCCACGTCCCGGAGTTTGTATTCAAAAAATTATCGCTGTAGGGAGACTTCCGTGCTCCGGCATGGGAACAGTCTCCGAACTTCACCCACCTTCCCCGATGCATGGGAAATCAATCGTGGGGGGCACTTCAAACCGAAGCCCCTGTACGGCCTGCGGCGCCATCAGTCGCGTCTGGTCAATACAGCCGCGGCTTCCACGTGATTGGTATGGGGAAACATGTCCACAGGTTGAACCGTGCCCAGGCGATACGCCCCGTCTTTGCAGAGCACCGCAGCATCACGCGCGAGGCTTGAGGGCTTGCAACTCACGTAAACAATTCGCTGCGGCGCGATTTGCAGGAGCGCTTTCACCGTTTTCGGATGCATCCCGGCCCTGGGAGGATCAGCGATGACAACATCGGGGAATTCGGTCCGCCCCTCAGACACGACGACTTTGCCAAGATCCTTCAGATCCATGGTTTGAAACTCACAATTTTCCACGCCGTTCAGGGACGCATTCTCGACTGCGTTACGAATGGATACCTCGTTCAGTTCGATGCCCAACACGCGACGACAGCGGCCTGCGACATGCAAGGCAATCGACCCGGTCCCGCAATAGAGGTCGAGCAAAAAATGCTCCGGCGCGGGGTCAGCAAGGCGCACGACAACATCGTAGAGAATACCAGCCTGCGACGTGTTCGTCTGGAAAAACGAGTTGGCCGCGATTTCAAACCTGTTGTCTCCGATCCGATCCCGAATCACGGACCGTCCCAGGATCAGATGCTCCCGGTCCCCAAGCGCCACCAGGTTCTTGCGTTCCGTCACGTTATTCACAAAGGACACTAGCGAAGGGCCCAGCGCGCGTGCCAATTCGACCCCCAGCGCCTCCATGGTGGACGCATCATGCCAGGACGTGACAAGGTTGACCATGACTTCGCCTGTTTCCTCCCCCTCCCGCACGACAAGATTCCGGAGGTACCCCTGGTGGGTCTTTGTGCTGTAGACCGCAAGACTTCGTCGCATGCAGAACGACCGGACCACCTCCAGTACCCGATTCATCGCGGGGCTACCCAGGTAGCAGTAATCAATATCAATCGCTTTTGCATATCGCAGCGGCGCGTGAAAACCCAGCGCGAAGTCCACGGGCTTGTCCAGTTCCTCCGGTGACAGCCCATTCTCTTCCTCCAGCAGAAAGCGTTTGTCCGAAAACGAGAAGTCAACCTTGTTCCGATATCCAAACTGCCGGCCCGCAGGCAACACCGGCTGAACATCAGGAGATGTGAAGCCGCCGATATGCTCCAGCACATCCGAGACCTGCTTGCGCTTGATACGCAGCTGCTCTTCATAGCGGACGTGCTGCCACTTGCAGCCGCCGCAAACTCCGAAGTGACTGCACGTCGGCCGCGTCCGATCGGGTGATGGCGTCAGAACGGAGACGAGCTTGGCCTCCAGGTACGCCTTCTTAATCTTGTAAATTTCGGCGATCACCCGGTCGCCAACGGCAACGTGTCCGCGCACAAATACCGCAACGCCGTCGGCGATGCGCCCAAAACATTTCTCGGATTCACCTGCGTCCACGATCTCCACCTCCACGCGCTGACCTTTCTGAAAGATCGCCTGGAGGGGCTTCTGCTCACGGGCTGCGGATTCGGCTTTCACGACATGATGGACTCTGACAGGGATCGCCCCCGGCGACAACCAGAACCGGGAGCGGTCTACAAGCCCCCCCGGCAGATTCGCTGCCGCGATTTCTTCCATTGCCGAATCAGGGTGGGGTCATTACTATAAAGGAAGGCATTGAAGAGGAAAACCAACAGGATGGTCATCCGGCAAGGTCCGGACCGCGAAACGGTCCTTCGCGCGCGCCGGCTTTATCGTGGGCTGGGAAAGCTCTATCCGGACGCGCATTGTGAGTTGAATCATGAGAATCCCTACCAGCTTCTTGTTGCGACAATCCTCTCGGCCCAGTGCACGGACATCCGGGTCAACATGGTGACGCCTTCTTTGTTCGAGCGTTTCCCTGCCCCATCGGACATGGCGGAGGCAAAGGTCGAGGAAGTCGAGAATCTCATTCGCTCCACCGGGTTCTACCGCAACAAGGCCAAATCGCTCATCTCCTCTTCCCGAGACATCTCGATATCACATAAGAACAGGGTTCCCAACACGATGGAGGAGCTTCTCCGATTGAAAGGTGTCGCGCGCAAAACGGCGAACGTGGTCCTCGGCAACGCCTACGGAAAAAACGATGGCGTCGTGGTCGACACGCATGTCTCCCGGCTGTCGACGCGCATGGGCTTGACCCAGGAGAAAGCACCGGAAAAAATCGAGGTCGACCTCATGGCCCTGTTCCCGCGCAAAAACTGGTGTCTTCTCTCCCACCTCCTGATCTGGCACGGGCGCAGGATCTGCAACGCAAGAAAGCCGAAGTGCAGCGAGTGCGCACTGCGGAGGAATTGCCCTCGGGCCGGCGTATGCGACCCCGACAAGCAATGAGCGCAATCTGGCAGAATGCCGCCTCCTTTGCGGCCCGGGCGCACGCCGGCCAACTCAGGAAGGACGGGGAAACACCGTATATCGCCCACCTGTTCCGGGTCGCGATGACCGTGCGAAACGTATTTGAAATCTGCGATCCGGACATCCTCGCGGCCGCTCTACTTCATGACACCATCGAAGATACGACGGTCGATTATGACGAGTTATTCGACGCCTTTGGCCCAAACATTGCATCGCTTGTTGTGGCGCTGACCAAGGACAAAAGACTTAAAGAGGACCGGCGGGAACAGGCGTACATGAACCAGCTGTTAAATGCCCCCTGGCAAGCTCGCCTCATCAAACTCGCCGACGTCTACGACAATCTTTCGGATTCCCCGAATGCCTCCTCCATGGAGGCAACCTCACTTCAAAAAGCAAGGGACGCACTGCAACTCGCAGGGACCGGCGAGCCGGAACTGTGCCGCGCCGCCACACACCTGGGCTCCCTGATCCGCAAACACCAAAGCGAATAAGAAGCGACGCCGCAGGCATTCGTTCGCCGCAGGATCCGCATCAGGGGCACCTACTTGACCCACCCACCGGTTCGGCCTCCCTCCACATGCCGGATGAGCGGAATCACTGCCGGGTGACAGGATATGAGGGAAAAGAAAAGCCGCCGTACTGCGAAATTCTCCTTCGCGTGTTTTTGCATACTTTCCCCCTTTCGGAACGGGCAGGTGGACGGATGCGCAAAATCAAGGCGTCTCCGGCGGCGCCGAGCGCCGCAATCCGCGGACCATCAACCCCATGTCATCGGCAGCCTTCTCCACCCTGGGATTGGCCTCCGCCTTCCGTCGCTCCTCGGTATTCCCGACATCCATAACACAAAAATCGTAGGCGGCACGATACCTCTGAATGAACACAGGGCGCGGACGGCTGGAGCGGTTGGCCAGCGATCCGTGAACGGTCAACCCGCTGAAAAGAATGGCGTCCCCCGCCTTGCCCGGAACTAATACCGCGCGATCGAACCAGGAATCATCCAGGCAAAACCCGGCGAATGCATCGTCAATGTGCTCGACCGGGCCGAGTTTGTGCGATCCTGGAACGACCTGAAGGGCCCCATTGGCTTCGTCGGTGTCAATGGCGTACGTCAACACGCCCACCGTGGTGTTGTACTTGTGCTGGAAGTAGTACTCGTCCTGATGCATGCTCTTGGGAACACCCGATTCGGGATGCTTGTAGATGCACTGCCCCCACTTCCACAGCTCGAGATCGGGCCCGATCAAGGCCTCGACCACGTCGAGCAGTCGCGGGTTCATCAGCGACACGGTGAATGCGCCACTCACGAGCCCATTGAACCGCAGCGAATTCACGACTTTCTCTCCCGGACGATCCGGATCTTCGTTGAACATGGTTCCATCGGGCGTGACCCAGGCATTCCTGTGGATCGCGTGGGGCCTCGCTTCCGGAAGAAGAGACTGGGCCTCCTCCAGTACCCGCTCCATGTCTTTGAGGATTCGCCCCACATATTCCCGGGCAACGCCACGCAGCACAAGCGCCCCACACTCTTCGTATATGGCCTTCGCCTTCCGAAAGTCTACATCTTCATTCGGCCACTCGAGATCTTCCACTGCAATATCGGAGAACCTCATATTTTCTGCCTCGCCATTCTTGTCCCGCACACAATTCGCGTTCGTTCTAGGTATTGCCAATGTCTTCTATCCGCGGCCAGACGCCGCAGGAAAGGATATTTTTCCGTGTCCATCTCTTGAACAATCAAACCACAAGCACTAGCGTTCTCAAAATAGAGAGATCCGCTACATGCCTGCAAGTAGTCTAGTTTGTCAAAAAAACCGGAACCGATTCAAGACGAGGACCAGAATCACTTCCATGTCGAGGCAACCCGGCCCGTTCGGCCTTTCACGATCCGGGCCTACGACCATTCCATCCCCCGGGGTCCACCCCTGGGCCAAAGGCTCTGCCGAAAAAACTTCACGGCACGCTTCCCGGTGAAATGTGGCAGCCTGTCGCCAGTGGTACCGGCCCGCAGCAGATCGCCAGACCTGTTTGCAGGCAGGGTTTTCGTCTGATTGATCACCCTTTGCCTGGCCAAACGATTCGCGCTAGACCCGCCCCAATGCGGCCATAATTTACTTGATCTGCCGCAGCTGAATCCTCGAAGATGAGATCCATATGTAGGGAAACTCCAGTTTTCGGATGACACCGTCTTACGAGGAATAGCAATGCCCATCCCAAAGAAAGCACAGCCGGCTGCCATCGGCATTAGCATCGCCGTGCTCGCGGCATGTATCACCTTCATCGCCCGCGAATGCAGCGACGGGGGGGTTCAGTACACAAAAGAACAGCTTGAGCGTCTCGAATCGAACATCGGGTTCAGCGTACAGGATATCGCCGACCGCCTGGGTGACAAAACCGGCGTACTCCTGCTTTCCATCCAGGTGGAGGGATCGAAAGGCCTCGACGAATCGAGAGCGGTTGCAAAAATCGTACTGGAACGGGCGGGCAAGCAGGTTGCGGAGGAAAACATCAACCCAGTAGCGGAGGGAATGTTTTTCAATCCGATCAACTGGGCGATGTCGTGGGATGATTACAATGATGCGGTTCTGAGGCACCCGGACGTGGAGGCCGTCATCTCGATCGCTGGCGCTCCAGGAATCACGGATGAGGACGACGTCGCACTCCCCGACACCTATCCGCCGTTATACGTGGCTTTTTCGCCGGGCCGCCAGCCCGACCTCGGCCCCCTGTTCGACGAGGGAATCCTGGCAGTCGCGGTCGTCCGCAATCCCATGCCCGGCGGCCACAAGGGGGAAACGCCGCGGGAACAATTCGACGCGACCTTCGAACTGGTAACGACAGAATCGGAAGAGCTACCAATCTTCCAGGCTATGCCCTGACCCGGGATCAGGGCATCTGCGCAGCGCCCCGGATCCATTCACCCCCGTTGCAGCGTCAGCTTTTTTCTTTGAGAAACTCCGCCTCCTCCGCGCCGCGAAGGGTGTCCATGTTGTCGAATACTTTTGTGAAGGCGTCCACTGCCTGCTGCATTTCAGCGAGGCCGTTGGGCGCGGAAAGCATCGCCTGGACCAGGCTGAACTCCTCGTTGTGGATTCGCTCTTGGACCGGCACCTGCACCTTTGAGTAGTCTGGGCGGGTGCCATCCTCGTAATAGAAAGGGTGTCCCTTGCCGTAATAGTCCAAATCGCGGAACACACTCCGGCGGTGCATGACATCGGAAACAACGTTTTCACCGCCCTCCATAAAATACATGTTGGCATGTGAAATATATGCGATCGCCGAGACCCCCTCGGCACGCAAAGCGCGCAGGAAAAGGTCACGAGAAATCCCTGCCTCCTTTTCGTCGAAGAGTCCCGTCCAGTAGTGGTACACGTGGCGCACTCCAGGCTCGACCCACGGCGGCGTGATGCCGGGGAACCCGGACAGCTCCTCGGAAAGAAACTCCGCGTTCCGGATCCGCCAGTCGGACCGCGCTTCCGCGCTCTCGAGATCCCGCATTACGTACGGGGTCAGACCGATCGGAAAACGGTGGTTGTCGCCGCGACCGCTGAAGTCAAGCTGCCGGCGCAGCTCCGGCTCGGTGATCTTTGGCAGGATGGAAACGCTGTGCTGTCCGGCAAGGAGCGCCTTCTGGTACAAGGCCCGGTCGTTGGTGGTGAAGAAACCGCCGCCGCCCCAACCGTGGCTGAACGGCTTCCCCGAGCAACTGAAAGCAGTGATATGCCCGATCCCGCCGAGGGAAACACCGTTGATCGCCGCGCCCCCGGACTGGCAGGCATCCTCCACCACGTAGAGTCCGTGACGTGAAGCAATGTCCATGACCTCATAGACCGCAGATGCATTTCCATAAAGATCGACGGGCATGATGGCCTTTGTGCGGGGCGTAATCGCGGCCTCGATCTTGGATGGGGCGATCATGTAGGTCCGCGGATCGATATCCACGAAAACCGGAATTGCATTTACCCGCAAAATAGCTGCGATGGATGCGACCCAGGTGTGCCCGACCGTGATCACTTCGTCGTGGTTTCCCACGCCGCACGCCGCCAGCGACGCGATCAATGCCGACGTGCCGTTGGATACAGGGTACGAATACTTGGCTCCCGTCAGGGCGCAGAGCGCTTCCTCTAGATCCTGAAACTTCCACGGGTTCCCACCGTAGGGGCCGATCTGTTTCGGCCGAAGAACGGGGTCACCTCCGAGTATTGCGAGCTTAGACATGAGGCCTCCCTATATCGGGGCATGACGGTATAGTTCGGCCTTGGTCGGTTGTAAACTCTTCTCTGCTCCAGGCAAACATTATACCCGTATAAGCATGCGTACTTGCCGGAGAAAATCAGGCGAGTTCTGGCGATATGCACATCGCGAACCACGACCGGACCGACGAGAGCCTGAATGGCCCGCCAGAGTTCGGCCTGTTGTTCGGTGACGTGGATCTTGCCTGTGCATCGCATTCTTTATCACGCCCTGCCACGATCAGCTTGCATTCACCTCATCTCCACCTATAGTCGAAAGATGCCCGGGACGAATCAACTCGCAGAATTGCGCGTATCCAACGACATCCTCGGAGACCCGTCGGAATTACGCAGGCGGTTCGACGAGGAGGGATACGTCTTCATCAAGGGAGTCTTCGACCGGAACGACATGCTGAACCTGCGCCGGGAGATGATGACCACCATCCAACAGGGCGGTTGGCTGGCTGCGGAGACGGATCCACTGGAGGGGATCGCCGAATTGTCCGCCCGGTGCACCGAGGGCGACCCCGGTTACACCGATGTCTATTTTGAGGTGTACAAGGTGGAGGACTTCCACCGCATTGCGCACAGCCCGGGGGTCATGGAAATTGTCGAAAAACTGATCGGCCGGGCGGCCATTCCCATTCCGCAGAAAATCGCGCGAATCTGGTTTCCGCAGTTCACAATGCACACCACGCCGATTCACCAGGACTTCGTGCATTTCCAGGGGAATTTCGAAACCTATACAGCGTGGTCGCCCGTGGGCGATTGCCCGATCGAGCTGGGCGGCCTGGCCCTCCTTCCCGGTTCCCACAAAATCGGCAGGGTCCTGGAACACCACTTTTCACTCGGCGCGGGCAGCCTGAGCCTCGACACCGAGGCAGAGGCCTCCGTGCATGAAGAAATCAACGTGCCCTGGCACACCACGAACTACGAGGCGGGCGACACCCTCTTTTTCTCTGCCCTGACCGTCCACAAGGCACTGGAAAACAAAACGGAGGATCGCCTGCGGCTGTCACTGGATAACCGGTATACCGCCGTCGGCGACACGATCTGCGACTACATGCTTGAACCCCACCTTGTCACCGATACCGAGTTGCTTGGCTGGGAACAGGTATACGAACGCTGGAAACACGACGACCTCAAGTACTACTGGCGGGACATCGATCACAAGGTCGGCGACCGCGACATGAGTTACATCGACAAGGGATTTGCGGAAGCCCTGGAGCTGGGCCGGCAGGGCGACGAACGGGCCCTTATCCGTCTTCGCCGCACCATCACACGATACCCCGGCAGCTCGAAGGCTCAAGCTGCCTGCACGGTGATAAAAGAACTTGGACCGCCAAACCCCGGTCAGACGCCCGATTGATTTCAAGAACCGTCCCGTCGCGCCCTCCCACACATGCCCAAAGTGACAGTGCGTGAACACGCCCAGCTACCCCATACGTGCGGCCCAAGTATCACATTCGAATTTGCGCGCTACTGACGCAAATTTTCGCGACAGGCTGCAGTCCAGGTCAAAGCAGGAACGATCCCCCGAGGTCAGGCCAAATGAGATTTCCCCATCCACCAGCGTGCTCACCAAGCTCTATAGCGGCCCGTGCGCACAGAAAACGGGTAGCGGCGCAATGAGTCCCCAAGCTACCATGCCGGGGAACCGGCTCCCTGAAGCCTCGCTCCGGCGATAAAGGAAAATACGGGTACCATTGCATCACTGATCTCGCGGGCAAGGAGCGACTGGCGCGGCACCAGGCCGGCAAGGAGAACATATACTGCGAACAGGCCCGCCACTTTGTCTCCTGTATCCAGGGAAAGGCGCGCGGCCTCTGCCCCGGCAAGGACGCCATCAAGGCCGTGGCCGTCGGCGAAGCCGTCCTCAAAACCGCCCGCGGAATGCAGGCGAGGAACGTTCGCTGGTAACCGCAGGGCGAACGCCTGGATCAACGGCTCTCATGCCTTCAAGCACACAAGGGACGATGAGAGCCGGAAGGCCCAAGCACCAATTGAAATTCCGACATCATTTGACATCGGGCATTCCCCCACTCCTCCCTACCGGGTCGCGCTTTTCCAACCTTCCACGCTAAAGGTCCTCACCCTCGGACAATCCGTAGTACTCTCTCAACGCCTTGATGGCCACTGTGGTGTACGCCCCCTCCATGTACACATCAATGCCGTGCGCCTCACAAAGGTCAAACATCCGGCGAACCAAAGGGCGCAGGCCATTTTTCTCATCGGGCTTGAGAGGAACCAGCTCATTTTCCAGGGTGGTGTCCTTGATAATCACCACGCGCCGCGGCGCCTCGATCGCGTTCCAGAACACCGGCTCGATAGCCAGCCGCAAGGCGGTAACCGAGATCTTTTCAACGCGATTCCGGATCTCGTTGTTCTCCGCCAGTTCCATTGCCTCCTCGAACAGCTCCAAGCCCCTTTCACCCAGTTTTGCGTCCAGCCCGCAGCTCTTCGGAGTGAAATTGATGTTCGTATGTTTCCCGGACGCCAGGGCCTGATCGTGCACCAGGTCGATCCAGCGCCGGATTGGATCCGACGCCTCGCCGTAGTACAGGCCCAAGAACTCATCGATCAGGGTATCGGCGTCGAGGGATGGGTTCCAGATCAACGAGGAAGTCACATACGCCCGAAGATCGCTGAACTCCGTGTTCCGCGCCGGCCCCTGCAGAAAAATCGCCTGCCCCCGGTTGCGCTCGAAACTTTTCATCTGGGGACCGATCGCACGCAGGTTCGGCGCAGGAAACAGGTAGTCCCTCGGATTCAGGTCATAGTGCCAGAAAAGCAGATTCTCGCAGAGCTTCCCCCACCCGTGCAGATACGGGACGGCCTTCCTGTTCACGGGACAGTCGGGATCCTCGAACGCATGCATAACGCAGGCATGATACATCGCCATCTGCACTCTCACGTTCGGCAGGGCCCGCATCTTCCGGGGGGGCATCATGGACCAAGAGTAGGCCTCAGTGCCCACGAAGAGATCAGGACGTTCCTTCCCAACCTGCTCCGCAACGTGATTCACGAAGTCAATGATCACCGCGGAGGGGGGGCCGTTTGAAGGAATGAAGCCCATACCAAGCGGATTCTGAGCCGGCACGGGGATGTCTTCCGGCGCATCTCCCTCGCGCTGAATCTTAGCGCATCGACGGCACTCACATGCCCCTGGCGCATCGTTTTGCGCCAACGTGATCGAGTCGCCCTCCGAGTAGTTCGAAAGCTCGCCCAGGACGCGCTCAACGACCGCTTCCCGCACATAGGGATGCGACAGACATGGCTGCAGTCCTTGCCGCTTCCCCTCGTACAGGCAGTAGTGCTCGGGATTCACATCGAAGCTGCCGTGAAACTGGAAATTGTTGTGAAGGTACACGCCGCCAATCACCTCGCCGCCGAGGTGCTCCGTCAGGCGGTGCTCCTCCGACGCGCCCCTGCCCGCCGCATTTTGCCTTCGCCGGACAGCAAAGTCCGGATGAAGCATAAGTTCCTGCTTCAGGTAAAGCCGGAAGGAAAACGGCGGCTGATAGGACCGGTCCACAGGAGCGATGTCCAGCGGAGAATCCATTTTAGGCACATGCGTCACGTCGGCAGTCAAAAACCGCACACCCAGATAGTCCTCCAAAAACGTGTACACCCCGTAGAGCGTCCCGCGCGGCCGTCCACCGGCGATCGCAATGTTGCCACCCCGAACAACGATTCGAAGTTCCTCATCCCCCATGCCTTGGGTCCCAAATCCCGCCGAGCTCTTGAGCATGGCTTCGCCCGGGCCAATAAAAACATGGCGATCTGGTCGATCCACAGCGCTCACGATCGGCAGCCGCAGGCCGGTTGCCTCGGCAAGGAACTCCTGGAATTCCTCCGCAGCATACCGCTCGCTGGGGATCGCATTTTCGGATACAACAATGTCCCACTCATCCGTGGAGGACACGTCCATCTTCATTGTGGAACAACCAAACGCCCCGATCAAAATAATCCCCGTCACCCATCGAGCTACATTCATCTGTTATCTCCTGTAGATTGGTCGCGCACGCAGCAACACGCAGCAACACGCAAAAGATCCCGGACTAATACGAAATCCCTCGGCTTGATTTCAAGCTCGAATTATCTACCAAGACACCTTGCCTTCCTTCACAAGACGAAGCGTCTCCACCGAAGCAGTGCACGGATGTTGGGTACCGGCGGACAATACGATTCCCAAGAGCATTCGTTGCGATCGCTTTCTCGATCCCGCTGTCTCTGATTGCACCCGTTGCGCGGTCCCAATGGCAGTCCTTCGCAGATCCAATCCCCGGCAACCAATCTGCAGCAGGACAAGTATAAAAAACCCGCATCCATACCCGCCGTTCTGCGACGACGATGAATACAAAAGGGGGACGGCGGAAACATGCGTAATCTTCCACTTCTCAAGCGAACGGCGACATCGACCGATTGCCATCCAACCAGCTGTTTGCTATGTTTTTGATAGCATGAACGTCATCTTCACCTATTGTGTCGAGGCACTCGACGAGTGTGTCCCCAAGATGCACACGATCTGGAATGCACACCGGAGATGGGACGCCCCGCTGACGATCTTCGTGGTTGGACGCATCGTGAAGCGCGAGGGCGAAGCACTGAAAGACCTAATCTCCGATCGGCCGGAGCTGTGGGACGTCAACAGTCACGGCTACTCCCACACCCGCGTCGTACGCAAGATCCCGTGGTCACGCCCGCAACCGTCCCCCCAACTGATCGAGCACGAGTACGTTCGCGGCGCCGAGGTGATCCGCCGGGTCCTGGACCGGCCCTGCCGCGGCATGAGTTCCGCGGGTGGCGTCAGCGCTGGGTTCCGGGGCTATCCGGAAAATCTCGCCGCGCTTCGAAAGGCGGGCTGCACCTGGTCTGCCAGCAATGCCCGGTCAACCTTCGGGGAAACCAACCCCACGGACTGCTGCGGCCCCTACACCTACGAGGATGACGGCTACCCGGACCTGCTGGAAATGCCAATGCATGGCTGGCCGGACTGCACATTGAAGGGGTCGTCCGGCCCGCGCCTGGGGGAAAAGGAGCAGCGACACACCCAGTACGTAATCAAATGGCCATCGCCGTGGTTCACGCCCCAGCAGTTCGTGGAGACACCTGAGGAGGAATTCGAGGCGCACCGGAATACCATTGACGTCACGGAGGAGGTCGGACTGCCTTTCTGCACGATCATCTTTCACCCATGGTGCACGGTGCGAAAACAAGATCCTGAAGCGAAGGTCGTCGACCTCCTGCTTCAATACATCGACGAAAAAGGCCACCGGGCAACCACGCTTGATGCCGAAGCCGCGCGATGCAGGGAGAATCCAGCGCTTCTTGTCCCTGCGCCCCCCATTCCTGACTCGAGACGGGCAGATTTCGATGCGGGAACGGTGATCGCATGAATATCATTCTCACATACGACACGGAAGAACCCGGGCAGTGCATTCCAAAGCTGCGAACAATACTTGGCGTGCACACGAAATTCGATGCGCCTCTTACCATCTTTGTCGTCGGCAACCTGCTTTATCAAGAAGGCGAGGAGCTGAAGGGGCTCATCTCGGAGGCACCGGAACTCTGGGACGTCAACAGCCACTCTTACAGCCACGCCCGGATGCTCCCGAAAGCGCCCTGGTCGGAAGAGCTGTCGAGTGCGGAGGAAGTATACGAGGAAACGGCAAAGGGCGTGCAGATCGTGCGGGACATGCTTAACCAGCCGTGCCGTGGATTCCGACCACGCACGGGTGCAGGTGCCGGGTTTCGCGGTTGTCCTACGCATCTGGATGCCGCCCGTACTGCGGGCTGCCAGTGGACCTCAGCCTACCTTCGCTCGGTCTTTGCCGATGCCCTGCCCGGAGACTTGTCTCCGCCATACACCTATCAGCCCGACGGTTTCGACGAGATCATAGAAATGCCGGGACACGGCTGGCAGGACTGCATGTTGAAGCAATTCCGGGACTGGTCCACATTTGGCGTGCGCTGGCCGTCAGAGCACGCGTATCCGCAAAAGTTGTGCAAGACTCCGGAGGAGGAGTTTGCCGTCTACAAGGTGACAATGGATGCGGCGGAAGCCGCGGGCCTGCCCTTCTGCTGTTTCGTCATGCATCCCTGGACGATGATTCACGACCGGGATCCACAAGGCAAGGCGATCGAGCTTGTCCTTGGCTATGCGAACAAAAAGGGATGGGGCATTTCCACGCTCGACGCGGAGGCGACCCGCTGCCGGCAGGAACCGGGCCTCCTCACGGAGACCCCGCCCATCCCACCGACCCGAATCCCGGGCTACGACGTCGCCCAGCATTTCGCGTAGACCCTGGAGCACACCGGGATGGCGTGAAATATTCCCCGGGCTACGATCCTTTGTCCGCAGGATAGAACCGTACTTCGCTCAAGCCGACCTGGACGTTGTTTCGGATGTTCAACTTTTCTTCCACCCAGTTGGCATGACCGTCATCCGCACTGGTGATGACGACGTACCGCGCCTTCGCCCCGCCGAAGTCGACCCGGAGGTCCCCCGGCTGCAGTAAATGACCGTAGGCACACGGGAGTTCTCCCTCATACACCGTCTGCCACTCTTCCGGTCTCGAGCCGCCGGTTTCCGAATATTGAATCACG
This sequence comes from uncultured Verrucomicrobiota bacterium, assembly GCA_964611475.1. Taxonomy (GTDB): domain Bacteria; phylum Verrucomicrobiota; class Kiritimatiellia; order SLOV01; family SLOV01; genus CAUZEO01. The sequence goes on from CAZTAB010000317.1 coordinate 17,829, forward strand.
ATGTCACGCATCCCCGATGCGGACCAGTAGTAGTGTGGCGGAATGCCGTCGGAACGCTCCGGGTGATTGTTCTCGTTGTAGTTCCAAATCCACATCTCGCGGAGGGGCACCGCCGTCTTGAACGAAAACTCGATCCATTCACCCCCTTCCACCGTCCCGCCGCGCGCAACGGCTCCATCCGCGCCCGGACCTCCGGAAAGCCACATCGTGCAGTCGGGTTTGTGCTCGTACGGATAGGGCTTTGAACCCGGGGGCGGGCTGGTTGGATTCAGATAGTTCACGTGAAACCTTCCGGTCGGATCGAAGCCTCCGCCATCAATGGTATAGATGGCCTCCCGGGACTTCTTCTCGCTCGAGGCCCTCACCGAAACCCCGCTGCGGGTGTCCCAACCAGAGCCGGTGTCGCCGACAAAGCCCCGTGGCTCCGGGTTCCGGACGTCGATGCAGACCACCTTGCCCCCAGAATCCCGGCAATAGATACGACCGCCGTCAAAGGTGGGCGCGGTCCAGCAGGTGCCGGGCAGAACCTTTGCCCTCGCAAGAGGCTGAAACGAATCAGGATTGGGCCTGGCCACCAGCAACTCCCCTGATTCACTCAAAATCAGAAGGCGGCGCCCGGCCAGGGAGAGAGCACCAACGCCCAGCCCCTCGTGCCTCCACTTCAATTCGCCGGTCCGGATGTCAAGGCAACGCAGTTCGCCGCCGGAATCCGACACCTGCCCGTCAAATCCATACAGATAACTGTCGTGCAATACACCCGATGAAACATTATTCGCAAGGTTCGTGTTCTGCCAAATCACCGTGACCTCCGGGGGCGTCGGCGAAATCAGCGCGCAGCCCGGACCGCTGAAGGACGACAGGAAAATCCGCCCCTCATGCAGCAAGGGCATTGCCGCATTGACATCGCCATTAGAGTTCCAGGGATATTTACTCAGGAGGGCGCCGGTCTCCGCCTCCACCACGACCAAGCCGCGGCGCATGAAACAGGCGATGGAGGGTTTCCCGTTTACATCCAGAACCACCGGCGAGGAATAAGCCGCGTTAAAATCGTCCGTGGACCACTTGATATCCCCCGTCTTGCGATCCAACGCAACGATGCGTCCCACGTCATACACAACCGTGTCCTCGTGGATCAACGGCGAACAGGCCAACCCCCAGTTCGGCAGGGAAAAACCAAATTCCTCGTTTACGCCGACATCCGGCAGTGATTTCTTCCAGACCAACTGACCCGAGCGCGCGTTCACGCAGTGCATCTGGCCATTCCAACTCATGGTGAACACGTAGTCATCGTCAACGGCCGGGGTCGACCGGGGCCCGAAAAACGATTTGCGCTCCTCCGGACAATCATAGGTGAAGGCCCATCGCACCTCCCCATTTTCCGCGTCCAGACGGTAAACGGTTTCAACGCCGGACTGGTTTCCCATGGTGACAGCGTACCCCTTGTGAACGACGACGGCGGAGTATCCTTTCCCCACCTGCGCCTCCCACAGCGTGGCAGGCGACTCGCCAATCCAGTGCGTCCAATCGGAATCCCGCACCCGGCCGTCACGATCTGGCCCGCGATACCCATTCCACTCGATTCCAGCAACCGCGCTTCCGCCGACCAGGATCAGCGAAGTCAGCAAGAAATTCTTCACTCTTACCCCCTTTTTATCTCTCTCATCCTCCAGACAACGTGTACAGCCCCTCCCTGCCTGGCCCAACCCGACGGAATGGTAGAACAGGACCGGTGGCCCTGTCCATGAGCTTGAACAGGAGAATCAGGGTACATGACAAACCGATACGATTGCTCCACTCCTTCCCTTCTCCAGCCCCGGGGGAGACACCCAATCCCCAGAGTGCCTCAATGGGCCTACAATCGATGTAGAGTGCGCATCCGTGAGTTCAGGGTCCCGGACGCCCCGCTCGCTCACGATTCACCCTCCACTGCTCGAACGTTTCAACCGAGCCCGGTTGGGCCCGGCTTCGGGCCACGAACGCGGGATACTTATCAAAAAGCCATTCGAGGGGCTGCCCGGTTTCGCTGTAGCGCAAATCGATGCTCCAACGGACACCCTCGCTGGTATTTATGCCGGACGAATGAAAGGTCCTTGCCCCGAAAGCCAACACATCTCCCGGCTTCATCCAAACGTCCACGGGATGGCCTCGTGCCTCCACGTCCTCGTCGGGCACCAGGGCGCGAACACCCTCCACCTTGTGTACCGGCAACACGCCCCAGGCATGACTGCCCGGAATCACCCGTATGCATCCGTTCCGCTCATCGACGTCGACCAACGGCAGCCAGAGGCTGAGGATCGGGACATCGTACGACCTCGGCCCGTAGTAGACGCAGTCCTGATGCCAAGGCAGTGAAGTCTGTCCTTCCCCCGGCAATTTCGGGCGGACCCAAAAGTCACCATTCGCGGTAATCTCGGGCGTCCCGAGCAAATCCTCCGCGAGGTCAAGCAGCGCCGGGTGGCTCGCCAGGCCGTAAACAGGTTCACCGAAAACCTCTGAGTTCCAGCTCCGCTTCGTCTGGGCAACCTCCTGGTGCAGGACGGCCAAACGCCTCTCAAGCGGAAGGTCTTCACACAGATCATTGATTTCGCCCGTCTCAAAGAGACACCGAGCCCGCTCGTCAACCACCGATTGGAGAACTTTTCGCAACGGATCGAAATCACTGTCGCAGAGCACGCCGGGCGCCACCACATACCCGTTTTCGTCAAAAAAGCGCTTCAAGGGAAAATGCTCCTCTGGCTCGCCCCTTCAATTCTCCCGTCCGCCAGACGCGGCCGATCTCCAAACAGCCCGACAGATCATGCTCACGATCCGTACTCGTACCTGTACTCCACCGGACCGCCTGCAAGACAACGTTCAATCAATCGCGACTGGAGGACCCGCGCAAGACACATGGTCCGGTCCGCTGCGCCGTAATAGATTTTTAACTCGTCGGGTTCGCCGTGCGCTATCACCGCGGTGGGGAACACAACCATCGGGCAGTTTCCGTTCATTTCATACGGCTCCTCCGGCCACATCAGGCACTCCTGCATCTTGCCGATAATCCGGGAAGGGTCCTCCAGATCAAGCAGCATACACCCCATGGAGTACATCAGCCCGTTCATGTGCTCACGGCAGCCGTGGTACAGGACGAGCCAACCTTCAGGCGTCCGCAGCGGCACCGCGCCCGGCCCAATTTTCGCGCTCTCCCAATACCGCGCGCCCTTCTGCAGCAGGATTTTCGTACGTCCCCAGTGCTCGAGGTCGGGAGAATAGGATATAAAAATCTCGCCGAGATCCCCCTGTCCGTGAGGCCGCTCCAGACGAACATAGGCGTCATCGATCTTCTCCGGAAAGAGCACGCAGTTCCGATGATCCGGGCCCGTAAGGAACCCCAGATCCTCGATAGTCTCAAAATCCGTCGTCCGCGCCAGCCGGATTCTCCCGCCCGCGCCGGGCGCATAGGTGTTGTAGGTGATGTAATACGCGCCCGCAAGAGGTGTGATCCGGGTATCAAAAATTCCCGTGTCCGGTTGGTATGGATACTCCCTCGGCGGCTCGATCAGATCGCGGTCCTGGACTTCAAACCGAACGCCGTCCCGGCTCCGCGCGGCGAGGAAACGGGGAACAAACTCCGCGTCCCACGCGTTCACCAGCATGACAATCTGATCCCCGGCCACGACTGCGCCGCTGTTGAAGACGCACTGACCGCGGAACGGAAGATCCGCGACGGTCACAATCGGATTCGCGGACTCGCGAACAATTAAGCTCTGCTTTGTATCAACCACGCAAGTAGCAGAATTCTCCAAGGACCCCGATCATCAACGGCAACGTTGAAAATGCAAGCCTACATTCGGCTCTGGTCATTTGCTTCACCCCCGGTGCCTTCCGGTCAACCCAAGGCGACACAGAGTTCCGAAATCCAGAGTCCCTGAACTATTGGTTTTTTCAATGTTGGATTGAATCGGGGGGGATTTCATGAGAAGGAAAGCCATGACCACGGCAACTCCGATCGATATCGGCGATCGAAAACAGTTATTTCTCGATGAGACATTCTTCGCCGCCCGCGACGGCGTAAATCTGACCGTACACTCGCCCGTGGACCGGGGGATTGCCATCCAGGCAGACCAGCCGTGGGAAAGCACTGCCGCCTGCAACTGGTGCGTTGTGGTGCACGACCCGAAACTCGGCCACGTCAAGATGTACTACGAGGCATACCGGGCGCTCCCCAGGAAATCGAACGGCCAGCCAAACTTTGACCGCCGGATGTGCTGTGCCATATCCCATGACGGCGTCCGCTGGGAGAAGCCAGACCTTGGCATCTATGAGTTCGAGGGCAGCCGCGACAACAATATCGTGTTCATGGGGGAAGAGGACGCGGAGTCCGCCGACGGCATCGCCACCTCTGCCGGCCGCCGCGCCTATGACCAGATGGGGAGCGTCGTGATCGACGAGGACGACGAGCCTGGGAGGCGCTACAAAATGCTGTTCTGCGGGTCGGAGTGCAAAATGCGGGCAGCGACTTCCCCTGACGGATTCCGCTGGACGGTGCTCAATGATTGGAAGCCGGTCTCCGAACAGGGCGCAGATTCAGGGAACATTTTCTTCAGGGACGATTCCCTCGGCAAGTGGGTGGGCTATTTCCGAATGTGGGATGCCATGCGGCGCATCAGCCGAATCGAGACCGATGACTGGACCGCATGGCCCAAGCGCTCCCGGGAAAACGTTATCCTCGGGCCCGACGAGCTGGATGCCTATGACAGGTACCTCGATGCGCCCTGCTTTCGGCCCGGCGAGTTCATAGACAACGTGATCGACGGACGGCGATACGATCCCGACGGCCCAAGGGAACGATTCGTCTGGTGTACCGACAACGTCGACCAGATCGACGGAATCGATTTCTACAACCAGCCGGTAACGAAATATACGCATGCGGACCGGGCCTATATCATGCCCTTCACCGCCTTCTGCCACCGGCCGAACCTGATGGAGATCCAACTGGCGATCAGCCGCGACGGCATTCACTGGAGCCGGCCGGGGAACCGCCAGGCATGGATTCGCCCACCCGTCGACGAGTTCGTCGGCGTCATGTATTGCGGGCCCGGGATGGTACAGGACGGTCCGCGACTCTACCACTACCACAGCTGTATGCCGGAATGGCACGGCTGGGGAAAACCGGGGCAGCACGAGATCGTTGAACCACCTCGATTCAGCGGATCGGTCCGCCGCGTGGAACTACGCCTGGATGGATACGTCTCGGCCGCCGCGGAAAACATGGAGGGCGGATTCGTCACTCCACCGTTCGTCTTCGAAGGAAGCCGGTTAGAACTGAACGTTGATACCGGGGCCAGTGGCCGGGTTGATGTCGAACTGGTTCGTGTCCACGGGGATCCGGTACGGGGGTACCGGATCCCGGAGTTCGACCGGGAAAGTTGCGACACGATTGTTTGCAACGAAACCCGCCGAATCGTCACGTGGAATGGAAACAGCGACGTCTCCCCGCTTGCCGGCGTGCCCATCCGGATGCATGTGCGCATGCGCCGCGCCAACCTCTACGCGTTCCAGTTCGTAAAAGAGTGAACAGGATTGTTTCCAGACAAAGTCTGCGAGATGAAAACCCTCATGAAAAATCGAGATGCCTTGCTCCTTGCAGGCCTGGTCGTTCTTGAATCAGGAACGGCTGCAGCTAGGGCGGAGCCTTCACCACAGACTTTTCAAGACTGGAACCTCGTCGTCGCAGAAAATGCAATTGCTTCCGAGATCTATGCAGCGGAAGAGTTCCAGCGCTTATTCTTCGATGCAACGGGTATCAAACTTCCCGTGAGCCGGGATTTTTCCGGAGGAACAAACAGCTTTTTTATCGGAGCCAGCAATGCCCTGACCGAAAGCGCACTCGGTCACGCCATGAATGACCCGCTCGCGTCGGATGATATCCGCCTTGTGGTTGCAGAGGGAAACGTTGCCATCCTCGGCGGGCGGCCCCGCGGAACGCTGTACGCCGTGTACCAGTTTCTGGAGGACCGGCTCGGCGTCCGGTTTTTGACCCGGGACCACACTCATGTGCCAAACCTCCGCGACCCCGGAATCCTGCGGGAAAAGGATCTGCTTCGACCGCTCGACTACACCCATCGCCCCCAGCTCAAGTGCCGCCTGATCTACTACACGGACGTCATGGATCAACCGGAATTTTCCGCCCGCCTACGCGTGAACGCCACAGCGCCGGGGTTCTTGTCGAAGCACGAAGAGCGAGCAAGGAAAATTGGCGGCTTCGTGGATCCGAATCCGTTTCTTCTTCTTCACTCCGTCGGATCATGGGCAAACGGCATCAACAAGGAAAGAGACCCCACGGTCATGGCTTTGTGGAACGCGGCCCGGAGCCCGAATCAGCCCTGCCTGAGCCATCCGGATGTAATCGAGGCGGTCACCCGAAATGTCAAGGCAGCGGCGAGAAAGGCGGCCCCGGGCAGCCTCCTCCGAGTCGTGCAGGAGGATGCTCCGAGATGCGAGTGCGACCGGTGCAGGGATGTCTGGGCCCAGCACGGCGACAAGGCTTCTGCCGTCGTGATCCGGCTGGTCAACCACCTCGCCCGGGAACTGTCGGCAATGGGCCGACCCGACATCACGGTTGGAACCCTGGCCTATGCCTGGTCAGCTCAACCGCCGGACGATCTTCCCGTGGAACCGGGTGTCCGCATCCAGTTCGCCACCTACCACGGCTGCCTGCAGCATGGATACAGATGCCCCGAATGCCCAACGAACATGGGGATGCACGCCGACATTCAACAATGGAGGCAATTGTGCGACGACCTCATCTTCTGGCACTACACGCTAAATTTCTCCGACTACCTCCAGCCACCCGTCAACGTCGAAAGCCTTGGCCTGCAATTAAAGGCCATGCACGACACCGGCACGAAGGGAATCTTCCTGCAAGGCCCCGGGTCCGGAATAAACGCGCCGTTCGCGGACATGGTCATCTACGTGGCCGCTCACCTGTTATGGGACCCAAACATCGATCCCATGCGACTGGTCAACGAGTTCGTGGACCTGCACTACGGGTCGGCCACACCGCACATTCACGAGTTTCTCGCCCTCATAAGGCGAACGCTTCAAAACAATCCGGGACACTCGAACTGCAACGGCCACCTCCGGGAGTGGGGCCTGTCCCCGGACGTGGGGTTTCAAGGAATCGAGATATTCAACCGCGCACTTGCGACGGCGGATTCCCACCATGTGCGCGCCCGCGTGGAAAAGGCGTCCATAGGTGCCTATCGACTCGCCCTTGGAACGTACTTCAAAAACGAGGAGCCGGTTCCGGAAGAGAAACGGGGAACAATCCGGGACCTGGCGCGAACCCTCTTTCAACTGACTGATGTTCACAACGTGGCGGAGTATTTGGAAGGCAGGCGCATGGATGTCGCAAAAAGGAATGTGCGCAAAGCATTGGGAATGGCGGAGGACGAGGCATTCTGACCGCTGCGGCGGAAGATCACCCGGAGGCGCTACCGCAGGAGGCACGGGTTGACCGCATTCTTCCGCGGGGAGACCGCATGATGCCAAGTATATTACAACATGTTAAAGGTTGAATGAAATGATGCAGAAATCAGATTCTATCGCACCGGAACTCGTTGAATCCTACCGCCAAGATGGTTTCCTGATCGTTCGGAACCTCTACGATCCCACCGTCATGTCGGATTGGAAGCGGAAAATCATCGAAATCATGCGCGCGGACGGCACGATTAACGATCCGGTTGGGGTGCGGGTCTGGCAACACGAAGCATTGGACTCCGAGTTGCTTCGAGGCATGGCCGATCCCAAGGTGGTCTGCATCCTGCAGGCCCTGACCAATCCATGCGTCGAGTTTCTAAGCGGCAAGGCCGTATTCAAATCAGCCGACACCGATTTCGCATCCCCATGGCACCACGACTGGGCATACTGGAAAGGCACGCACAAGATCTCGATCTGGATTGCCCTGGATCCGGCCGACCGGTCGAACGGATGCCTGAAAATGATCCCCGGGAGCCACCGAAAAGCCATGAAGTGCAACTTCACGGAGGAGGGCATCGGCTTTGGCTGGCGGGTCGACCAGGCGGCGGTGGACCGACTACCGCTCGAGGTTATCGAAGTGAGTTCAGGCGACGCGGTCTTCTTTCACGACCTCACGGTTCATGCCTCCTACCCCAACACAGCGAAGAAGGACCGCTGGTCCTTCATCGCGACTTACAGGGACGCGTCGATTCCAGACGAGTCGACGGTGTGGAAGTCGGGGATGCCAGTGACATAGCCCGAGGGTCCGGCCCGGCACCCTCAGAACTCGCAGCTTGATGCCAAGATGCGAAACGTCGTCATGCAAAGGTCCTACTGCACAGGCCCTCCGTGATCCTGCTCATTCCCGTCGCATTGCAGCAATCGAAAAGAACACGGGATTCGGGCAGGACTTGTCCCCCACGTCCCCCAGAGATAGATCGTCAGATGGTTTGTGTGGGCACTCTAGCTAAAATTTACTCCAATAAAGTTCCCAATCACGCCGGAAAAAGGCCTCGTGTCCGATATCCTTCCAAAGGAACCTACGTGAAACGAGTTGTCGCTTCAGGGCTCTCATTTCCCCGTCCGCGATTCCGCCGCCTTCCTGTACTCCCCGGGCGTTTCGCCACGTAAGTGCGGCTCCAAAATGTCTTCGGTACCCTTGTATGCGTAGGGATCTTCCCCGCATACCATGACGATGTCGCGCATGTCTTCTTTCAACTCAAGGCGGCCGCTGCAACCCCAAGGCAACAGCGACTCGGCGCTCATGGCGTGAACAACCAGGGCCCGGCGGAACCGATCCCTCGTCGTGTTGTCGAGGGACCGGTGCAGCAGGTACCCATTAAAGAAGATCACAGACCCCTTTCTTACATTGACCGGAACAGCGTCCTCTTCGCTGTGTGGGAAACCGTATGAGCTCTGGGTGGGGCCGGAAATCCTCGGATCCCGGTTCGGCCCCATCTGCCAAAGAACACCCGAACGGTGCGAGCCGGGAATGACCCACAGTCCCCCGTTCTCCACATCCGCATCGTCCAGGGCGACCCACACTCCGCACAGCGAACGGTCCCGCGTCGGAACGAAGTACTCGTCCTGATGCCAGCCCTGACCCCGGTTGCCAGGGCCCTTCACGAAAAACTGCGTCTGCATGCACTTGACGTTGGGGCCAATAATCGACTGAAGAACACGAACGATCGCGGGATGCCGAATGAAGTCATGAATGATCCCGGAAACCTTGTGCGGATAGTGCAAAGCGAGATATCGGTCGAGTGTTGTCTCTTCAGATTCACCGGGATCGCCCGGACTCACGCCCCGGATGTCCGCGCGGCCCCTGAATAGAGCCAAAGCCTCCTGCAGCAAAGGGAGTATTTCCCCCCCTGGAATCAACTCATCGGCAACCACATACCCATTCTCTCGATAGAAATCGGCGTGAGCCACTTGAACATTTCCTCCGGAAATTCTCATCACCTACCAGAGCCTACCAAGAAGGCGTTCTTTCGACAAGACAGGCCGGGATGTCATGACAGATCTCCCCGTCTTACCCAATAAATGTCGATCAGGAGCAGGAAGGCTCCGAGTCCCCCCACTCCAACGGCATCACCATGTTCCACGCATTCTTGGCACCGACAAATCCATTGTTCCCGTCGGATGTGGCGCAGAAAAGATGTGTGGGAATGCCGTTTCGGATCAGTAGCTGGGGCCGCTCCACCGATCCTTGCGTCGTCACGGTTCCGTCCGACCATCTCACCCTGCGGGAATAGGCTTTCGAAGGATCATTCAGACGCCAATGGACTCCATCGCCGGAAATCGCGTGCGCGCCCGCACGCGCTTCGCCCGTAAAAACCCCAGACAAGTCGTTGAACAGCATCTGAAACTGGTCACCCTGCAGCCAGACGTAGGCGTCCTCGTAGGCAACGTCAGGTTGATCAAATACGATCGGGCCGTCGGGGCCGACTCGCCGAAACGGCCCCATAGGAGACTCCGCTTTCGCAACGCCGTACCGGATCGGGCCCGCAGCGGCGCCAGACGATTTGTACAGCAACAGAATCCCGCCGTTGGGAAGCACACAGGGCGCGGGGTTGGTCATCATGAACGAGTCCCAATGCCCGGAGCGGGGTTCCAGGCAGGGACCATCCGGTCTCCGCCAGGGTCCCTCCGGGGACTCCGCAACAGCCAGTCCGATCCGTTGCCGGGACCGGCACGCCTGATACATCTCTTCTGAAACCACGTCCCCGGGCCCGGGAGGCGGTTCCAAAAACGTTGTCCCCGTATAGAACAGAAGATAAAGATCGTTCCAGCGGTGAATGGTCGGATTGTGCGTCATGCGTCCATCCCAAAAGGATGCGTGGCGCGGCGGCAAGACATCCCCGCAGTATGTATAGGGTCCTTCCGGCACCGGACTCTCGGCGCGGACAATCCTGGAGCTGGTCAACCAGTTGGGCGCAAACGGAACCGATTTCTCCCATGCGGAAGCGAACATATGAAAAAGGCCACAGTCGTCCTCCACAACGGAACCACACCAGGTCCAGAAATCCTCCATACGAAACCCGCCATCAATAAGCGCGGGTCGAATTCGTTCGATCAATGGTCTCATCACAGCCTGATTGGTTCCGATCTCCATCCTGCCCGCGAGTCCTGCCGTACACTGCACGCCGAGCCGAAAGCCGGATCTTCTCCCCTGTCGTAAGCCCCGCCACACGCTTTGTCGATACCGGGATCAACAATATGCGCGACGACCGCGCAGCTCCAGGGCCTTCGTCAAGGGCCCAAGGAGTTGACCGGAAGGATCTAATTCAGGTAGTTTCCCGCCTGGCATCGGGGACCATGGACTGCCATGCCAAACACTCAAACCCAGGAGACATAACGATGAAAATATTGGCCTTGATTTTGACCCTCACCGCAGGAGTCGTCCTTTTCCAGAATACCGCAATCGCGGGATGTGGCGTCTGTGACGTCAAGAAGAAGTCAAAAACCGCCTACCAAGAAGTCAAGGGAGCCAAGCAGGTAAAAGCCGAGGTCGGCTGCGCGAAGTGCATCTACAGCAAGAAAGGCGAGAAAGGGTGCAGGACCGCCGTCAAGATCGACGACAAGGTCTACATGTTGAAGGCCGCCGCCAAAGAAGGTGAGTGCAACGCACACAAAGAGGGGCTCTGCAAAACCAAAAAGAAGGCAACCCTGAACGGGAAAGTCGTCGATGACAAATTCCTCGCGACCAAGGTGGAAATCCAGAAAAAAACTAACGGCTGACACACCGCGACAACGGCTCTACACCTGGCCGAATTGAAACGCATAGATGCGCGCGTTTTGAAATTGAACATGTAACTGGATGGGCTTGCCTGCGACCTCCGGGGCAATGTGTTCCCGCCCGCCCCACACGACCGGCGCGTGGATTGCATCTTCGGCCAGGGGCAGGCAGTCGTCGAAGGTGTATCCCGGGACCGGCTTGCCGTCCTCGACGGAAACCAGTTGTGCCCGCAGCAGAACATCGGCGCCAAGTGGTTCTAGGTTCAGGAGCAGCCGCCCGCCCCCAATCAGCAGCGGTCTGGTAATGAATTGCCCTCCACCGGGATCCGCCTCAATCCCGACAATCCGGTCACGCTTGAACGTGACCCGCCCGACCCGACTCACGGGCGTGTACGGCAGCTCGATCGGCCGGGAACCGGAGTGCGGACCGTCTCCCGATCGGTAGTACAGCGCAAGGGTGTCCTTGTCGATCTCCACAAATCCGGGGGCCACGGATACAATGAAGCAGTCGAACGCGCCTTCCGGCCCCAGGGGGATGAACGTTTCGCGCGTGGCCCGGAACCAGTTGCGGTTGTCCCGGCTGGTGCAAACCTGCACTTCGAATGTGCCCTCGTAGTGTCGGTAAAAAGACGGGAACATGAAATGCAGGCGGGGTGAATTCGGATACCGGGAATAGGCGCTGTTGTAGATGTCGGTGTTCAACCCGTCGAGGGAATCGGCCTGCAAAGCAACGCCGGTGCTCCGCCAGTTCCGGTAATCAGACGATTCCAGCCGCCCCACCGCCCGACCCCGGCCCGTTGAAGGAACCCGGTAGTCTCCGGCTTCAACCCCTCCGTACTGTGCAGAGGTACGATGATAGGCCACGTACCGTTCCAGCGTCCCATCCCAACTCACCGTATTTTGCGAGTCACAGTACCGGCCAAGAAAATTGTCATAGTACCTCGTCCACTGGAGCCCGTCCGGCGACGCCGCGCCGCGCAGGAAACCAACGTTGTGGGTGAACGGGAGCTCGAATGCCTCCGGACCGCCCCAATCCGTGTAGATCATCTTGTAGCGTTCACCCTCCAGGGCGTGGGGATCGACAAACACCATCCCCAATTCCGGGCTGACCCCATTCATACCGCCATCGAACACCACGTTATTGTCGGTCGACCCTGAGGGATCGACCTGCCCGGGATTCCGGCGTACGAATTCCAGACCGTCCTTCGACTCGGCATAACTGACGTACATCCCCCTCCTGGCCTTCCGGCTGGAGTTGTACCACATCCTGTAGATCCCCCCCTCGCGCAACACACAAAGCCAGGCGCTCGATTTCTCCCTTGGCGCCTGCCCCTCGAACAGGGCCCCCGGATGCTTCTCCACCCGCCCCACGCTCCACCGTATCCCGCGCGGATACTGCTCTGCGTTCCGCCCGAGCGAAAGAAGAAAGTCATCGACCAGCAGCTGACGCTCCGTCCCGACATCGACCGGATGGTCGCACCACGGACCCACATGCGTGTTAACCGCGAGGTTAAAGTTTTTCATATCGTGTCCGATGACAGCCATGCATTTTCTCCCGCATACAAGAACGAACTACAACCCAGAGATCCCTATTGCCACTCCCCCATCCACGGAAGGGATCATGAAAACCAATGTCCTGTTTTTTGTAAACACGACGCGCGTGCTTCTGCCACCTCTTCAATGTTAGCACCCGGCAGGGCCCGTACAGCACCTGCGCCTCCAGGTGAAAGTCCTCCACATCCATCCGGGCAGAAGCTCTGAACCGGCCTCCGAGGTCGGCGTGCCGGGCGCAGCCAAAACTTTGCGGGGGAAGGCGGGCAGGCCGATTGTCCCATGCGTTTTCCGTCGTCGGATCAGACGAATTGAAACGCGTACAACTTCGCGTTTCGCATCCGAACGTGCATCCGCACAGGCTTGCCGGCGAGGGAGGAAACATCCTCGTTGCCGTTCCAGCTCACCACGCGAGCGATGGAGTTGCACACGACCTGGTCACACTCCCCGATGGAAAAGTCCGAGACACGGGGCATCCAGGCGGCGGCGTCCGATTCCACTCTCTCGAGGCCAATCTCGACCAGACCTCGCGCACCGGTATCCGCATTCAACTCGAGACGGCTCCCTGAAAAAACAATGGGAGGCGTGACAAACTGTCCGCCAGCGTTTCCGGCATCGGCAGACAAATATCCGTCCAGCCGGAGCCGGGCGCGGTGAATAGACCCAACGTATGGCGGGCTCGGGGCCTTCTCATACACACCGGGCTTGCCGTGGTGATGCCAGCTGTCCATCCGGATGTAGTAGTGGTCAATCCAGTGACCGGTGCGGAGAACCCCGGGTCCGCAGTAGAGAATACCAGCATGCTCATCGATGGGGGGTCGAATCCAGGCCTGCCGGTCGCCCGGTCGTTCCCAGCGAATGCCGTCACGACTCACCGCGAGCTGAATTTCCTCCAGGTTCGGACGATGCGCCAGGACAGAAAACGGCATGATGAACACTCGATCCGCCCACGGATACTGCGTGACTGGCTGATTGTAGATGTCCGTGCCACTCAGATCCTCCAGCTTGTCTGTTCCCCAGATGAATTCTTCCTCCGAGGCATTCGGGTCAAACCGTTTCATCGCCGGCGATCTATCGAACGCCACGCCTGGCATGAAACCCGGCCCATGCACCGAGCCATCACGCTCGTCCAATTCGTCGGGCTCCAGGACCACGTTCTTGGGCTCAAGGAACGGCCAGGACCAGAAATCGTCGGTCTCCACGCGACAGACGCATCGCGTAGGAGCCCAAAGCCGAAAATACCCGACCCACCGGCCCAGATGCTTGTCCCAGAGAACCACGTTCTGGGAATCAGACACCGCCTTGCTGACGGGTTCCCCGTTATTGCCGACGGTCCAGCTGAATCCGTCGGCCGAATAGGCCCCGAAAATTCCGTGAGGCATGCCCATGTAAATCGTCTTGTAACGGCGCTCGGGCGTGTCGTTCTCGTCGATCAGCACGCGACCCGGTTCATGAAAACCATGCGGCGGCCCGTTCGAATCGGCCTGCATGACAATGTTGTTCTCAGTGCTGCCATCAAATTCGCAGACACCAAGGTTCGGCTTCTCCCATTGGACACCGTCTTCCGAAGTGGCGCAGCAGAGCCGAAAACAGGAATTGCCCTTCCCCTTCGGATCGTCCGGAAGCGTTTCAATCGTGAGGTAGTACAGCTTGACATGCCCCGCGACCGGATCGGGCAACAGGTCGCAAAAGCTGACAATTCCTCCGTTCTCCCACGGGCGGTCGGCGTGGAGAACCTCTCCGGCATCGACCGGCGGGTTCAGGGTCAGCGTAATGCCCTGTTGATGGGCAAAAAAAAGATCGTCTACAAACAGCTGTTTCCGGCTGGCAACATGAATGGGGAACTGGCTCTCCGGATCCATCTTCATCTCCTCCGTTTTCTCATGGTGTCTCGCCGAAAATATACCGAGTCGAAGACCAGAACAAAGATTATTTTCGTGCGGCCCTAATCCAAATCTAGACGATATGTCTTCTCGGAGGAATAGCCGTCTGGATCGAAGAGGATCTTCATTCCGCCATCGCCCATGACACGTCCGCCGGTGTCGGTCCAAGGGCCGCCGCCGGCTCCGTTGTCCGAGCGTTCAAGTCGATACAGGACGCCCTGCTGCGTGGCAATGTTGAATCCGTGCGTCTCGATGATGCGCGTGCTCTTGATCGAGAACTCGGGCGGCGCCGTAACGACGTTGAAGGGAGTCGCTCCGCCCCCTTGGTCCGTATCGAAGTCAAACACGGACTCGTCCATCGCGTTCCCGGCAAACAGACCGTCGCGGCTGAAGGAGTAGACTCCGGTGCTCGCCCTGTGAACCGGATTCCCATTGCTGGCGAAAGGCTGGTTCACGCCTGACAAATCCTCCCACTGCATCGCCGGGCGTCCAGGGACAAAAGGAGGCCCGATTTCCCGCGCAGCGCAAAAAAACCCGCCCACAAAACGACCGAAACCACAGCCAGGCAATAACGGGGATGATAGCCCCCGTGTTGCCGCTTCATGAAGCTTTGAGAGTTAGCCATCTTAAACGCCTTGCCCATAACACACAGAACCTTAAAAATAATACCCAGCAAAGACATTATTCTCCCGAGGGAAACAACCGTCTGACCGTTCTCAAACCGATCGAAAATTACACCGCCATTTGTTATGGCTTTCAAAAGAAAACAGGGATACATCCCGCGCCGAAACCGGTCCTTTTTATCGACACTGCAAGCGACTATCGAAGCCGGTTTCCCAAAGGCGGTGAAATCGCGCTGGTCGACCCCAAGACGACCGACGTTCATGCCGTGGCCGATATGCTGCGGACATTCAATCGGCAGCCTGGCCCGGCTACATGTCGACATTCATGAGCTGACCGTCGAGGCAGCGCTGAAGGGCAACCGCGATCTACTCCTCCAGGCCCTCAGCCCCGATCACTCAGCGCGGGCGCGAGTTTCACCGAGATAGGGAACCAGGCCGAAGAATTGCTGCTAGCGAACCGGGAATGGCTAACCAGGTTAATTCAAAACTGATTCCACCCTGAATCTGCCTGCTCCCTGGCCCGCCCTGGTGGCGTTCTTATTTCGAGTTCGACCCCGTCTCCCCCGACTTCAACGAAGTCCATGCGTGATTCCACTTGATAAGTCCGGTGTTGCGCCTCCCAGGGACATGACCGCGCGTCACGAGCGGCCGACAGCTTTTGTGTTGTTTGGCAGGGGCCTCATGGCTGGAATCGCCTCACGTGCAGGGAGGAAGATTCGATGTCGTCCAAAAAACGATTCAGGATGGAAGAAATCCCGTCCTCCGAGAAGTAGAGTTTCCCCACGGCCGACACGCCCTCCCCGGGTTCCAGGGATGGGTATACAGGCTCACTATGCAGGCAGGGAATGCTGGAGCGGGCCATCAACTGGTTCGCATCGGGCCAGGCAAGGCCGATCGAGCGCAATCCATCCCGGCTCTGCACACAAATCAATCCGTGGTCTACAGCTTCCCGGACGGGCCAACAGTGGTCATGCAGCTCCTGCTCTTCCAGCGGATTCCCCACCCCGACCCGGACCCACGACAGCCTCTGCATCTCCTCCGGCGTAGGCGTTAATTTCCTGACATTTCGCGCCGTCCCGCCAGCCCACACAAAGGTGCGCTCATGTCGGCGATCAATAAAATGCGGAGCATTCCAGATCATGAAACAACTGTCGGTCGACGGCCGAATCGCAGCGTCGGTCCCGTTCACGATACGGTATGAGAACTTGATGTCGACGTCACCTGCTGTCACACCCGCGAAAAGCTCGAGTCCGTCGTAGAAACGGATCTTATAGCCTGTTTCGGCCTCATCCTCCGCAAGACTCCATTCCGGAGCCGCCTCCGGCGGCACCCCTGCCCAGCACAGCGCCCCGCGCGGCTGCCAGATATAGCGCTGATCGTTCACGACAAAGGTCTCCGGCATGCGGTAGAGAAAAAAGCCCCCCGGGTGCCACGGATCATCAATCTGTGCAGCGATACTCCACCGCGAGACGGGATGCTCATAGTGCCCTCTGACCTTCAAACGGTTCACATCCCACCCTCCGTCATTTCCGACCCTTTCACGCTGAAGAATACCTCGGTCATTGCGATCGATCCCATCACTAATTACCCATATCCACCAGCTCCTAATCTTCTTTATGGTTATACACTTTTGATACAAAGCCTTTTTCGTCAATTTCAGCCATGCGTCTTCTTAGAAGTGCTTTACTACCGACAAAGAATGAGGCAAGAGGTTTCACGCCTTGTGTGACTCTTTCAAAATTTTGAGTGTTTTTAGGAATTTCTACACCAGATTCATCACGCCAGTGCCAAGCATTGCAATAATTTAGGTTTATATCATTTAACATAACATCCTCACCTTCAATTTTACCGGTCGGGGCCACGGAAATTGGTCCCGACCACCAGAGTCAAAGAAAGACCGGCACAGCCCTTGATAGGGCCGACACGCCTCAAGAGAAAATGAACGGGCAGGCCCATGCCCCTCATTTTTTTCTCGTGCCGAACCACACAATGGGCGGCTTCCTTTATTTCACTACGGCGGGATCATCCATTCACGCGGTTTAACGACAATTGGCAATCTCTGACCTTGTGCTCCGTGGAAGTCGCATGGTAGTTGTGAAGAGGGTTTTATTTTAAAGCGAGGAGGCCTCCACAGGTACAGTTCCGGGCATTCAGCCGCGAAACAACGGAGTACGAACTCCGCCTTTACGATGACCCAAGCTTCGGGTCCACGATGCCAATGTAAAGGAGCAGATCCTGACGCCTCACAAAGGGAAAGGCCGAACACTCCCGGGCCGAATGAAGACATGAACACACAGGCACAACAATCGGCGGACTTCCGCAACGACGCAAAGATCCGGTGGCATCGGTCTCATGTCGATCCGGATGTTATGGCCGAGCTCCTGCGGCGCAGCGACACACGCGGATGGCTCCAGGCGGGGGGGCACCTCGGCCTGTGGATCGCGACCGGTATGTTCACCTACTTTGCCTTTCGGCAGATTTCCCCCGACACCTGGGCCTGGGCGGCCCCCCTCCTGCTTCTAGGCCTCTTCGCGCACGGCACGGTTGGCTCCTTCCTGGGCGGGGCAGCGTGTCACGAACTGGGTCACCGGACCGTATTTCGAACCCGCGCGCTCAGTGAAATCTTCCTGCGCATCTACGCCTTCTTCGGGTGGTGGGACCATGTGTGGTTCCGGACCAGCCACATCAAGCACCACCAGGTCACCATCCACAGTGACTACGATGGAGAGGTTGTCCTTCCCCAGCATATCCAGTCAGGGGACTGGAAGTTCTGGCTGAGCTTGTTCGCCTGGAACCCGGTGGGGACCTGGACCGCATCGCGCAATTATTTCAGCCGGGCTCTAGGCAAAATGGACAACGCATGGTACGAGTTCGTCCTCCCGGAGGAAAACGAACGTCTTCGCCGTCGGCACCGGAACTGGGCGGGCTGCCACTTGGTGGGGCATGCGGCACTCGCCACCCTGTTCATTCTCACCGGCCACTGGTTTCTCATCATCATTTTCAACTTTGGCAGCCACTACTGCGGCTGGCTGACATTCCTGTGCGGACACCCCCAGCACTACGGAATGCAAGGCGACGTCCCGGACCACCGGCTCTGCACCCGCACCTACATCACCTCGGGACTGCCGGCCTTCCTCTACTGGAACATGCAGTACCACGTGGAGCACCACATGTTCCCGGCCGTTCCTTTCTTCCGGCTGGGGGAACTGCGCAAGGCCATTGAGCACGACCTCCCGCCGGCTCCACGCGGACTGGTCGCCACGTGGAAGGAAATACTGGCTGTTCATCGAACCATGCGCGACGACCCCGACTATTTTCTGGTCCCGGAACTGCCCGTCTCCAATGACGCAAGCTACGCATTGGATCCAGTACTCGAGCGGGAAGCGGCAGGGACGAGGGGCTCCGGCGTTTAGTGTGGCGCCCCAAGCACCAGGCACGAGGAACCAAGAGCTCATTCCCCTTGTGGTCCCCCCGGTTTTCGTAGAATCTCTGCCTGCCGCAAACGCCGCTGATTGGAAAATGCCGTGTTGGACGGAAGCCCCTTGGCGACCGGCCCGGAGGAGGCACTTTATGAGCTTCGCGCCGCACAGGCCATCTACAGGTCGGTCCAATCGAGGCAATGGTAAAAAGTGTAGTCTGTGAAAATCCAGGCTCCATGAAAAACGGGCACACCACATTCTGAATCGCGACTTGCACTGCCAGAAGACAAACGACGGGCGCATCGAGATAGACGCCGGGTCGCTTCGCGCCGCGATCCGGACCCGGGGATACGTGTCGGGCATTGCTGGGAACTCCTTTCTGGACAAGAAAACAGGGGTCGTCGATCCGGGGTTCGGACTCCTGATTATGGATTTCCTCCTGGCCCCCGGCTGGCGGAAAGACGGGTACGAACGGGAGAAAGCCCTGCACGGGGACCTGGCAAAGCACTTGGTCGAGGGACCCCAGATCTGCACCGGCGCAAGGCAGCTTGAACATGAAATCATATCCGGCCCCGAGCATCTGGCTGTCCGCCAGTGGTTCACCTACAACGAGCCGGGGAACGGCTACCGTGGCGGATCGCGCTGGGTACAGACGCTCCTTTTCCTCCCCGGAGTGCGGTACATCTTGGCATGCGAGGCGATTGAGAACGTGAATGACCTGGATTGCATGAGCTACCGGATGGATATTCCAGGGCACATAAAGCACGACGCCGGCAACACGTTCCACAGGATCTATCTTTCCTTCCACGGCATGATTGACGCGGTCGATTTTCTTCGGGATTTCCCCCCCGATGGCCGTTTTCACTACCTCCGCGACGACGGAGCCGTGCCGGAGCGCTTCATACGCGCCATACAACTGCGCGAACCGGGCGGCCAGCCCGGCCCCTGGCTTGCCGGCATGACCCTTGATCCCGCAACACCCTCCGAGGCGTGGTGCCACCAGCGCGGATACGTCTGCATGATCCAGGAGAATCATGGCCGGCCGGTGACAAAAGGGGAAACCATCGGGGCCGCGTACGTCCTTGGGTACTTCGATTCGATCGGCGAAATGGAGGATATATATGACCGATTTCGTGGCGCGAGCCAGCTGCGTGTTGACGAAGAAGGCTACCGATTGAACTAGGGGCACGTCGACAAAACGGGCGACACGCGCTCAGGACGGGCCCTCCCGGCCAGGCAACGCCCAGGTTTTGCTGCTCTTCGGGCATGAGCGGTCATTCTCCCACCAGCGTCGCATCCGGGGCGGATTGAGAAACGACTTCCGGAAAACGCCGTTGCCCCGGTGGGTGCCAGGAGGTAGCGTAATCGAGGATTCGATCGGCGGCGGCGGGAATGGTAAAGATGGTCAAGGCATTTCAAGCCATTGTAAGAGACGGGAAAGCCCTTTCGGACACTCACCTTGAGGCATTCAACAGGGATGGGTATATCATCCTCAAGGGTCTCCTGTGCCCGAAGGAAATCGAAAGGATCAAGAGCTGCCGCGACCGGGCAGAGGCGCGTGCAGGGGAGGAGGGCGGTTCCTTTATGGAAGGCGTGGCCCACTTCGACCTCGAACCGCTGGGTGGCGATGAATCCTCCGGGGAATTCGCCCTGCGCAAGGTGCAGGAGGCCTATCAGGTTGACGAAGACTTTCGCCATGTCACAGCCAGTGACAAGATTCTCGATGTGGTAGAGGACCTGATCGGCCCGGACATCTACTACTTCTCCAGCAAACTCATGTGCAAGCCCGCCCAAGGCGGGCGCAGGAAACCCTGGCATCAGGACTACGCCTACTGGGAGGGAATGAACACCAAACAGGTCACCGTTTGGTCCGCGATTGACCACGCCACCACCGAAAACGGCTGCATGCAACTCATCCCCGGCAGCCACAGGCGTGGCCTCATCCCCCACCACCAGCTCGAGGACTACATGATCGACGAAGCCGGCATTGAAAATGAAAACATCCTCACAGCGGAAATGGATGCCGGCGACGTTCTTTTTTTCAACGTTTTGACCCTACATGCTTCAGGGCCGAACCACTCCCACGCCCCCCGCCTCTCGGCCATCATCGATTTCGACTCCAAGCCCAAGCCGAGGAAGGAACTCCCGTTTGGAAGTGAAACGCCGCTTCGCTCAACCAGCGCATAAACGCCTGTCCGACCCCTCGGATTAGGCAGTCGATTGATTCTTGCGTTGGAGTGGATTGCTCGAAAGGTCACAAGATCAGCCGCGTGCCACGAAGAAGCCACGGGAGGGAGCAGTACACTGTGGAAGGTTGGGGCCGCGTCCTCCAGCATAGAAGAGGAAAGCTCGGTGGACTCCTGCCCACGCCCTGGTTTCAGGGGACAGCGGTGGCCCGAATCAGCGTGCCCCGGACATCGCCCGGAACACTCATGGTAATGGATTGGGCATTGCCGGTTGCCGTGATGTTGCTAACCAGGATGGAGTAGTTGGCATCAGACACGGCATTTGTCGATGCTTGCAGGTGGTACGTCTTCCCCTCCACGGCGTCCCAGTCGATGCGGAATGATCCGGGCAAACGCCTTGTGAGCGAGGTAACCCGAAGAACGGAGTCCGGATCCAGCGGATGGGTAAGGGCATGATATTCATCCAGGTTGCTCAAGCCGTCCCCATCGCTATCGACTGTCGGTGCCAGGCTGATGGGCAGGCCGTTCGACAGGAGCCAGCTGTTGGGCGGCCGATCCATGCGCAGGGCATCCGGGTCGAGGAAGTCCGGAACCAGGTCCCGGTCCTGATCCAGCGTCCCCTCCCCGTGATCCGTGTAGCCGTCCCCGTCGGTGTCTCCGCTTCCCGGGGCGTGGCTCTCAAAAATCGAAATTGGGATATCAATGATAATTTCGGATG
>CAZTAB010000318.1:0-5731 GCA_964611475.1 uncultured Verrucomicrobiota bacterium
GATTCACGCGGAAAACTTCGATGATACCTACTCGGTGAATCCTGCTGACATAACCTATGACAAGCACCCGATGATCGAGGCCGCGATCGACCTGATGAAAGTCTCGTCGGATCGGAGTTACCACATCAACATTTTTTCCGAAGCCCCCCCGGGAGCATCGATGGGTACCTCCGCGGCGGTGTCCGTTGCGCTCGTGGGGGGATTGAGCCGCCTTTCCGAAAGTAATCTGACACCGCATGAGGCCGCATTGCTCGCCCATTCCATTGAGACCGACATGCTGGGTATGCAATGTGGAATCCAGGATCAACTTGCCAGCGCGTACGGTGGAATCAACTTCATGCACATGTACAAGTTCCCGCATGCGAGCATGTCGTCGATCCAGGTTCCGAACAGCATCTGGTGGGAGTTGGAGCGTCGTCTGAACGTGATTTATCTGGGTGCCCCGCACAGTTCGTCGGAGGTGCACCAGATGGTTATCGCCGACCTGGGGGACGACGCCACCGATGACCCGAGACTCCAGACCCTGCGGGAGATGGCCGAGGAGGGGAAGAACGCCATTTACTCCGGAGACTTCGCCCGGCTCGGCCGGTGCATGAACCGGAACACCGAGGCGCAGCGCGAACTGCATCCGGGGCTGGTGTGCGAAGCCTTTGAAGAGATGATCGAGATCTCCGGGGAGTTCGGGGCCCTGGGATGCAAGGTCAACGGCGCGGGCGGAGACGGCGGCTCCCTGACCATTCTCACCGACGGCGACATGCCGCGTAAGCGGAAACTGCTGCGGACGCTTGAGGGAAAAGGATTCACCCCGCTCTCCATCTATCTTTCCCGCCAGGGGCTTCGCGTCTGGGAGGTCTGAGGGAACTCGCGTAGAGCCCCGGTGTCCCGGCATGAAGGCTGCACAGCCAAAGCTCGAAAGTCTGGCGATTTCCGCTGCACGCCGGTGATCTCAGCCATGTGTACTTCGGAGGCAGGTTTCCGAGATGCCAAGATCCATGAACCGGGCGCAGCAGCAAATGGATGGGGGGGGCTACTCGGCCTTCCGGATCCCGGGTGGTTGCACCCATGGGTAGGGATTCTGCGCGAGGCTTTCCACGATGTAGTTCTCGAATGAGTGGCGGGGCACCAGCACGTAATCTTCACCAGACACGTATTTCATGAACTTGAGCATGAAGATCCGGACATCCACCGCAGGAACATCGTCAAATCTGTCGATGATGGCAGCAGTTTTTTCCGCCGTGTCGTACCGGGCGATATAGCGAAGCGCTTCCATGCGCACCTCAGGTGCATCGTAGGTGGGCCCGATCATGGGCATTGCCGGGGGAGGCGGGACGACTTTCTTTGTGATCAGATCGTATGCTCGGTCAACCATGTTTGTTTGATCGAACAGCTGAAGCATTTCCAGCGATGCGTCCCGCTTCGCCCGGATCTGCTTGTATTCGATTTTCTTTAGCAATTCGGAGAAATAGGGGATCGACTCCCGGTCCTCGATGAACCCGAGGGCCCGGATGGCTTCGGCCGCAGCATTTCCGATGTCGGTGTGAGCAATTTCCCGCAGCCGTTCCCGGTGGGCGGATAGTCCCGCGTTCTTGAGTTTCAAGAGCGCCTTGATCGTGGCATCCAGAACGTCGGCATCCTCGTCGTCCAGCATGACATACAATCGTTCGGCCACGTTTGAGTCACCCCAGTTTCCCATTTGCTCCGCGACCAATGCGCGCAATCGGGCATCCTCGTGCTGGCGGAACGTGGAAAGTGCGTCGAGCGCCGTGTCCGAATGAATCTGCAGCAGGCTTTTCGCCGCCGACAAGTGCACCAGGTGGTCGGTGGTTCGGGTGATCGTTGTTTGCAGCGCTTTGGCCACGCCATCCCCGGGAAATTCGCCCAGCGTTCGACAGGTCGCCGCCTGCAGGGACGTGTCGGGTGTATCCAGCAGCCCGATGCATCCATCCACGAATTTCTCCAGTCCAAGTTTTCCCACGGCGATGACCGAGGCATCGACCACGGCCTTCGTCCGGGCCCCAAGCCCTTTTCCCACTTCGGCATGGTGCGCGCTGTCTCCGGGCGCGAGCGCGGCGATTGCCGCCGCAGCCAACAGGGGGTCCTGGGAATCGAATCCCCACTGCAACATTTCCGCGCGCTGCGCATTCGGCTCTTTTACCAGTTCGCGGAAGACTTCAAGACGTACCTGCGAGTCCGTCTCCTGCTTCACGTATGGCGCCAGTTTCTCCGGACTGTCGAGGGAAGCGAATGCTGCGGCGCGGCGCACGCGGGGATCTTCGTCCTCCAGTCCCGTATCGATCAATCCTGGCGGTGGTTCGCCCTTCAGCCCGGGAAGCGCCGTGAACATTGCGGCCCGGATCGCACGCGAAGGATTTGAGGGCACCTGCTCCAGGCTTCCGGCATCGATTTGGAGTCCCTGTCGGCCGGCCACGAACCAGGCCTGTGCCGCGACGCGGGAATTCTCGTCCTTCATCATCTTTCGGATGTACTCTTCGTCTTCCGCGCTGGCGATCATATCGAAGGCCCGCAGCGTTTCCAGGCGGACCAGCGGATCGTTTTCCTTCACCAGCGACCGGAGCATCTTGTGCGTATCCTCGTCCTTCACCGGATGGTGAATTCGATCCGGACCGGGCTCTACCTCCACTTCATCCAACAGGTTTGCGACACCCATGCCGGGCATGAGGATCGCTGCCGCGAGGAGGAACCCGCGTGAGATGTGAACGGTTCGGATCATGGCTAGGTCTCCGGCCTCAGCAGGCGCCGCACGTTGATGTAGGCGACGACCAGAAACACGCCTGAAAGGATCAGTGAAAAAGTGAGATGGTCGCGCCAGAGAACCGGTGCCGGGCTGAGCGGATCGAAATTCACCACTTGCACTGCTGAAACGAACGGGTTCAGGCTCAGGAACCGGTATCGGACAACCTCCGCGAATTTCTCCGGCTGCAGGTAGGGCAACAGGGTGGAGAGAACCACGACACACAATATGCCATATGCTGCCGCGGCGGCGGCGGAAGTTCTTCTCAGGCAGGCAGAACTGACTAGGCCGCTGGTAAGCCCGAGCAGGACGGTGCAAAGAAGAATTGCGCCCACGATCAGCAGCTCCTGCGGGGTGTTCATCTGCATGTAGACGATGACAATCCAGAGAGGAATGCTTCCCACGGCGAGGAACAAGACGAAGACGAATGCGACGAGCAGCTTCCCGCTCAGCAACTGCCACGCGCCCATCCGGGAGAGCCGCAGATCGTCGACCATGCGAAGCTCCCGCTCCCGGGTAATCCCGCCCGCGGTGAGAGGCGGAATGAGCAGCATGACCAGGCCGATCTGGAATCCTATCGCGGTGGCCTTGATGGTGTCCGGTGTGAACCCGGCAAACCGGCCGAGCATCAACACCATGAGAATGATCGATACCGACAGGCAAAGATACGCCCCGCGGAAGATCCAGATGCCGCCACCGAAGGCCTTGCTTCGAAGTTCGCGGGCGTAAACCGGATTCATCCAGTCCGCCAGCAGTTTTTTTCGGCGGTCGGGGTCGATCAGGTAGAAGGGGAAGCGCTTCCGCCGTCGCGACAGTTCCTTCGGATCGTCGATCACTTTCTCTGTTCGACGAACCGGGGGGCCGGCCATTTTATATGCATCAAGGAGCACAACCCCGAACAGGATCAGAGATCCTGCACCCGCATACCCGAGATAGAGGACCCATGCCGGCTGGATTTCCGTGATCGTGCTTTGCGGGTCGAACCCGGGGATCAGCAGGGAGGAGACGGCCGACAGAGGGCTCAACGCGCGGAAACTGTGCACCATCGGAATCCAGAACGAATTGCTGCTCAGTAGAATGTAGGGAAGCCAGGGCCCGATCCCGAGCAGGAGAACAAAGAAATAGGTGCGCAACAAGGCGGCGTAGGAACTGCTCGACCGGGCACTTACGGTGAGTCCGATCAATCCGGAAAAGAGGCTCGTCACCGCGCAGATTGCGTAGATTCGAACCGTTTCCTGGATCGACACCGAGCCAAGAAAGAACCCGGAAACA
Organism: uncultured Verrucomicrobiota bacterium; assembly: GCA_964611475.1. Lineage (GTDB taxonomy): Bacteria > Verrucomicrobiota > Kiritimatiellia > SLOV01 > SLOV01 > CAUZEO01. The sequence continues at coordinate 4,025 of CAZTAB010000318.1, forward strand.
AAAACCGGGAACGAAAAGGCCACGAATATTAGCAGAACCAGCAGTGCGGCCAGCAACTTGCCGACCACGATCTCCCAGGGACGTAGCCGCGAGGCGAAGAGCAGGTCGTACGAGTTGTTTTCCTTTTCCCCGACAATCGAGGTGGCACTGACAGCCGGCGCATACAGAATCACCAGCGCCACGAGGGTCAGAACGAACACGAGCACCATCGAGCGCGTCGACTGCGCAGCCACCGAGAACAGTGCCTGGTCGGGCCACATCCACAGCACGACGCCGACGAGGGCCAGCAGATACAGGGTCGCCATCAGCCGCGTACGCCCGGTGCGCAGCGTGGTTGTCATCTCGCGTTTAATCAATGAGCTCAGCATGACACTAGTCGTCGGTGGCCCGGCTGCCCGCCTTGGCCTGCTGGGTGACCTTCATATAGACTTGTTCCAGATCCATTAGTGACTCGGAATACCACAAGACCTTGTGGCCGTTCGCCACCAGGCCTTGGAGGAGGGACACGATGTCCTCGTCCCCGCCGCTGACCTCGATCCGGACGAGTTGCCCGACCGTTTCGGCGACCTGCATTTTGTCCTCACTGTGCTGGGCCTTCAGAAACTCGACCGCCGCTTCCGCCCCCGCGCTGAATTCGATGTCGATCGCGCGGCGCTGTTGCACGGTCTTCATGACCTCCTGGACCGTTCCCTGCTGCAGCAGTTTGCCCTGCTCGATGATGCCGACCTGGTCGCAGATCGTCGCTAGTTCCGGAAGGATGTGGCTGGAAACGATCAGAGTCTTGTTCATTTCCTTCAGCCGAATAAGCAATTCCCTGAACTCGATCCGCGCCCGCGGGTCGAGTCCGTTCGTAGGTTCATCCAGCAGCAGCACTTGCGGGTCGTGCAGGAGAGTTTTTGCCAGCCCGACTCGTTGGCGCATGCCATGCGAGAGGCTTTCGATGAAGTAGTCCCGCATTGCCTCGGCTCCCGTGTGCGTCAGAGCTTCATCGACGCGGGCAAGGCGCTGTTTCCGGGGTATCCGGTACGCGGCGCCAAAGAAGTCTAGATATTCCCACACCCGCATGCCCTGGTATACGCCGAATGAATCCGGCAGAAACCCCACCACGTCCCGCGCGGACCGTGGGTTTGCCACTACGTCGACGCCGGCAATTTGCGCCTTGCCCTCGGTCGGCTTCAACAACCCGGCGATAATCCGGATCGTAGTGGTTTTCCCCGCACCGTTCGGCCCGATGTATCCGAAAATCGTCCCCGCATCGATCTGTAGGTTCAAATCGCTGAGCGCGAGAACGTTCCGGTATCTCTTGGTGAGCCCCTCAATGGTAATCATAGTCGGCTTCCTTCCAGTTCAACTTCCAGATTTTTTACCTGCCACTGCCGCATGGCCTGCACCAGGGTTCGCGACGCCGCCGGTTTGAGACCGTCTGACAGAATCCGCATGACCGCGTATAGCGAGCGGGTTGCGGGTTCATAGAAGCGCGACACGTCCTTCAGGACGACACCGGCACCCGCGCCTTCCAGTTTTTCCAGGTTCTTCACCGAAAGGGTTTTCAGATTCCCCCCGAGGGTGGACTCTACTTCGCTGATGGGAACGGCATACAGCTCGTACGAGTACGTCTCCCCTTCCAGGTGGGCTAAGAACGATGCCTGCACCACCTTCAGCTCGGGAGCGTCTGCGGGTAGGGCCCTTTTCAGTACCACCGTAGTC
>CAZTAB010000319.1:0-6165 GCA_964611475.1 uncultured Verrucomicrobiota bacterium
GCCTATACGGAGGAGGCCCGCAATGTCTGATGCGCATTCATCTCCGTACCTGGCGCACCATTTCGAGGACATGGAGCAGCAGTCGCAGGCTGCATCCTTGGGCATGTGGATTTTCCTGGCCCAGGAGATCATGTTTTTCGGCGGACTGTTCTGCGGGTACACTGTCTACCGAATAAAATTTCCGGAAGCATTCATGGCCGGTAGTTACTCGTTGATGTGGGGATGGGGCCTGTTCAACACAGCTGTCCTGATCGGGAGCAGCCTGACCATGGCGCTTGCCGTTCGCGCAGCGCAGCTCGGGCGAAAGTCGGGGATCATCAAGTGGCTGGTGGCAACATTGCTGCTGGGGAGCTTATTCCTTGGCGTGAAGGTGGTGGAGTACGGGGCCAAGTTCGACCACCACATGATTCCGGGGCGGAGCTTCGAATATCATGGCGGCGGAAGGTTTGTCGTCACGGGTCAAGGGGACCACCATGGCGCTGATGCGAGCCACGGGGACGCGGAAGAGGCCGCCGCGCCGGATGTGGGCCACGTGGAGCCGGCCGATCTGGGGCATGATGATCACGTGGTGGAGGTGGATCCCAGGCAGGTCGAGGTTTTCATCGGATTTTATTTTCTGATGACAGGTATGCATGCATTGCATATGGTGATTGGCGTGGGGCTTATCATCTGGCTCCTGATCCTGACCGCGAGAAACAGGTTTTCTGCCGAGTACTATACACCGATTGAAATGTTCGGGCTCTACTGGCATTTTGTCGACATCGTGTGGATTTTTCTATTTCCATTGCTGTACCTGATCGGAAGGCACTAGGAACGAAACAAAATGTCGGAAACAGAACATCATATTTGTCCAGTACGGTTGTACGTGTGCGTGTTTCTCGCCCTGATGGTTTTCACTGTGATCACCGTCGGGGTTGCCCTTGTCGATATGGGCATCATGAATAATGTGGTCATGCTTGCCATCGCCATCTTCAAGGCGTCGCTGGTCATTTTCATTTTCATGCACCTCAAGTACAATCCGAAGATTCTCTGGGTCATCGCGATCGGCGCCTTCGTCTGGCTGGGCATCATGCTGGCCCTGACCCTCAGCGACGTCATGACCCGCGGCTGGATGCCCAATCAGCCCGAGACCTGGCTGTAATCTTCTTCGTCCCCCCCGGGCTCGCAGAGAAAGAGTGTGCAGGTTTGTCCCTAGAGCTTGCGCCTGTCGAGGGAAAGCAAACTGACGAAAATGCGCCCGATTGCCATATGGCTGATTTTCGTGTGCTGCCTGATTCTCGTCCTGGTGGCGGTGGGAGGCATTACGCGATTGACCGGATCCGGACTATCCATGACCGACTGGAAGCCGATTCTCGGGGTTGTGCCGCCACTGGATGGAGAGGATTGGCGGGCGCGGTTTGCGATGTACCAGGCAACCCCTCAATACGAATTGTTGAATCGAGGCATGGGGAGCGCGGAGTTCATAACGATTTTTTTCTGGGAATATCTTCATCGACTCCTCGGCCGGGCGGTGGGGGTGGCATTCGGTGTTCCGTTCATAGTGTTCTTTGCACGCGGGAGAATCCGGGGCCGTCTCGCCGCGCGACTTTTGATGGCCTTCCTCCTCGGTGCGGGGCAGGGCGTGCTGGGGTGGTACATGGTGCGCAGCGGGCTGGTGGACAGACCGTATGTAAGCCATTTCCGTCTCGCGGCGCACCTGGCTCTGGCTTTTACGCTATTCGCATATCTGGTGTGGATTCTTCTGGATCTGCGTCCCCGGGGAGAGCGTGTGGAGGTTTGCCGCTCGCTTTTCGGTGCCTCAGCTGTATTTTTTGTTCTGCTGTGCACCCAGATTGTGTACGGCGCTTTTATGGCGGGACTGAAGGCCGGGTATGCGTTCAATACGTTTCCGAAGATGCTGAATCACTGGGTTCCGCCCGGTCTGTTTTCGCTGGAATCCTGGTGGGCCAATTTCGTGAGCAACCCCGCCATGGTGCAGTTCATTCATCGGGGGCTGGGTTGGGCCCTTCTCGCGGGTGCGTTTTTTCTCCTTGTGGCGGGTCTGGTGAACCGGGTTTCCGGTTCCACGGCGGTTGCGCTCTTCGGGGTTTTTGGATGCACGCTCCTGCAATTCCTCTTGGGAGTCATGACTCTCCTGCTGAAGATTCCGATCGGGCTCGCGGTCATGCATCAACTTGCCGCATGCCTCCTGCTGGGTTTTTCGGTTGCGCTTTGTCATGAGACGGTGAAAGGGCGAGTCACGTCGAAACCAGGGATGGCGGACAGCCCGGGCTAGGTGAATTCGACCCCGGAGGCTCGGAGTTTCGGGGGCGGGGGGAACTTTATGCTCCGAGAAATTTGAAAACCTGTGGTACAAGGGAATCATGCGCAAGGAAGCGAGACAGATTCTGAAGGCCTACATGGAGGCCGCGAAGTTGCGAATCATGAACATGGTTCTCGTGACGACGACGCTCGGTTATGTGCTTGGCTCCGGGGAAGGGTTTTCCTGGTTTTTTCTTTTCTGCACCCTGTTGGGATCCGGTGCCGCGGCCGCCGGTGCCGCGGTGCTCAATAACTACATGGAGCGGGATTCGGATGCCTTGATGGACCGGACCCGTGGGCGGGCCCTTCCGTCTGGCCGGATCGAGCCTGCTGGTGCGTTGGCGGTGGGCGTGCTGCTGGTCCTTGGGGGAGTCACCTTCCTTGCTTGGCAGGGTGGGTTGCTTTGCGGATTCCTCGTGCTTCTCACCGCGTTTCTGTATGTCCTTGTGTACACACCGCTGAAGCGGGTGAGCTGGATTAATACGCCGGTGGGCGCAATTCCCGGCGCGATGCCTCCCCTTAACGGGTGGGTGGCCGCCGCCGGGACGATGGAGCCGGGGGCCTGGGTTCTATTCCTTATTCTGTTTGCCTGGCAGCACCCGCATTTTTACGCTATTGCGTGGATGTACCGGGACGATTATGCAAAGGGCGGCATCAAAATGCTTCCTGTGGTGGAGCCCGAGGGGGACCGGATGTTCCGGCAGGTCGTCGGGTTCTGCATTGTTCTCCTCTCGCTTTCCCTGATTCCTACGGCGATCGGGCTCACCGGTGTGCTCTACCTGCTGGGTGCCCTGTCGATCGGCTTCATGTTCCTGTGGTACGGCATGGTTGTTGCGCACACGCGAACCGTTGACGACGCGCGCCGGCTTCTTCGCGCATCCATTATTTACCTGCCGGCGCTTCTTGCGTTGATCGTGCTCGACTTGTCGTTTTGACCGGGAGGCGTATGGCCTCAAACAGGATGCGCGACCTCCATGTTCTCGAGGGCTTTGAGACCTTCTTGGTCTCAGGCGGGCAGGCCATTTCTTTACTTTTCTGGCCGCTGACTCTCGTTACTGCTATGGCTGTGTCGGGCGGTTGTCGCCGGGCCGAACAGAGGCCCTCGCTGCAGCCGGAGGCCGTTGAAATCACCGAAGCACAGCCGCTGCCCGGGCCGGAATTCCTTGCCGCCGCACACGATGGCGACGTGGAAACCATCCAGAATGCCCTCGCACGGGGTACTGCTGTCGACTGGAGAGACGAGGATGGGCAGACAGCCCTGATGCTCGGTGCTTTCAACGGGCATTTGGAGATCGTTAAATGCTTGCTCGACGCTGGAGCATCGGTCGATGCCCGGAACTCAATCGGGCGAACGGCCCTCATGTTTGCCGTGACTCTTGATCGCCCCGACACCATTGCGCTGCTTCTGGGCGCGGGGGCGGATGTGGATGCCTTCGATGCAGGTGAGAAGTGGACTCCGCTGATGTTCGCGGCTGCTGAGGGGCACCGCGACGTCGTGCAGCAACTTCTTGACCATGGCGCTGAGCCTGGGGTCATTGACGAGGATGGAGACGACGCGTCGGCCTTTGCCTCCCGGAGGGGTCACCACGAAGTGGCGAACCTGCTTCGCGAGGCCAGTGGCCAGGTTCGTAAACCGCGCTGACCTTTTCCCGTTGCCGTTCAGGGGAAGCGCACAGGGGAGGCAGCTGCATTATGAACCGCTTTCCTTCGCGTGATGTCACCCCCGGTCTGGGTGACAAAAGGGGCATGCGCGATGGTTGAAGACGCCTTGTTGGAAGTGGGGATGTTCTAGTTGTACGCCATTGCTCCTCTGGGGTGATATCGCGAACCCTGGGGGTCATGGAAAAAGTCCTTGCGCCGGGCCCCGTTGCTCGAAGAATAGGGGTCAGCCTAGGACGCAGCGGGGCCGACCGGCGGATGGTTGCGGATGAACTCGACGGCATCGTCCTCGTTGTCGGTCAGGGCAAGGAACTCGCTGTATTTCTTTCCAGCGGCCTCCTTGCAGAGCGTTTCGTAGAGCCCCGACCGCTTCGACCACCGTTCGGTCCCGAGGAATACCATCGGGCTGATCATGCCGAAGGTCAGATAGTGATTCTGGCAGGCGTCCATGAAGATCTCCTGCATGGTCCCCGCTGAACCGGGTGCGTAAATCACACCGTGGCGGGCGATCGCGAGGAGACCGTCTTCACGGATGCTGTTGGAGAAGTACTTTGCAATGTGGCTGGCGAAGAGGTTGCTCGGTTCGTGACCATAGAACCAAGTTGGAATGGCAAGGCTTGTGGCCCCCTGCGGGTGGGCGTCAATCACGCTGCGCGCCTGGGACACGTAGCCCTGGTCGCTGTATGTCTCGCTTTCGGACAGGATGCGGATGGCTTCCTCCAGTGCGCAATTTTTCGCGTGCGCCAGATAGGCGCCGAGATTTGCCGCCTCCATGATTCCCGGCCCGCCTCCCGAAGCAACCAGGTATCCATGGCGGGTCAGGCTGCGTGCAATGCGCGCCACTTTTAGGAAGTGCGGATCGGATCGGGCGGTTCCGTGTCCCCCCATCACTGCTACAACATGCGGCTCGGGAGTGGCGCGCAGAAGGTCATATAGGGCGTCGTCAATTGCGTGGTCATGAATGCGTTGGGCGAGTTCTTCCATGATGTCCGGTGGGCCGTGGCGAGCGGCGAGGGCGTGTTCGTAGATTTTCCGGTCGAGGCTCCTATCGTCGGCTTCGTGGAATCCGTTCATCAGCTCGCGCCAAGAGTAAAGAGTGCCGCGGTACGGGTTGTAGGGACAATCGGGAAATCGTGGAAAAACCCTTGCCCCGGCCTGTTGCAGGCGCATGGGCACTTCCTCGTCAGAAAAGCTGCAGCCAAGAAATACAGCGCCGGAAACGGAAATGCATTCAGGATTCATCTCGAAGCCTGAGAGGTCCAGGCCCTGAAGAACGCAATGATCCAGGGATCCGCTTCGGCTCACCACCGCGTGAAAATCTTCGAGTTCAGTAACTGTCCGGCCGTGCATTTGTCCTACCCTATGCCTCCAGGGACGAGAAACGGTTCGCTGTTTTTCAGGGACAAGCAAACGATCAATCCGACGTCCTCTGGTTATTTAAGGCCGGCTTCTGCTTGAGATGCTCGATGAGCCGTATGGCTTGGTTTGTCTTGATGTGGAAACCGTTGAAGCGGACGGCTCCCTCGCGGTCAATGATGATCGTCCAGGGGGTTCCGCCGGTTCGATAGGATGCCATGAGTTCGGGGCGTTTTCCCCGTGAGCCCTCATGGCCGATCGGGATGGTTAGGCTGTACTTCTTCGCGATCTCTTTAGCCCTTTCCAAGGTGTTTTCATGGTATCCTTCGAACACTGTCTGCACCGCGACGAAGGTGACATCGGGGTCATCCTTGAATACCTCGTGAACCGACTTTAGCGTGGGAAAGCCTGAGGAGTGGCAGCCGGGACACCAGGACTGGAAGCAGTACAGGTAGACAACCTTTCCATCAAAGTCGCTCAATTCGACCGTTGAGCTTTCCTCGGGGCTGGTGTTGAACCACTCGCTGACTTTCCATGGAGGAGCGACCTGTCCTTGAATGCCCGGGCTTGCCGCGCTGGTCGAGGCAGACAGCGCGGCAAAAACAAGTCCGATGAAAACCCGAGGCTTCATAATCTTCCTTTGCATGCGTCGATCAAACGCGGTATTAATCGTACGTGCCGCGCCGCGGTCGAATGGAGGCGACGAAACCAATCATAGGGGAGACGATGATCCATGGCTTCAAAAAAACGAGATGACGTGATTCGTCCGGAGCAGGCACTGGACCACCTGATGGACCTATTGCGCGTTCCGGGGCTCGGGGGGCAGGAGCGCAAAGTGGCTCAGGCTGT
>CAZTAB010000320.1:0-4525 GCA_964611475.1 uncultured Verrucomicrobiota bacterium
ACCGCCCGGGCACAGGTGCTTCGGAAACGATGGGCGCAGGCCGAAGCGGACTGGAGAAAGTACGTTTCGACTCCCGAATGGGCGCAGGCCCGAGCGGAGGCAAACTATGAACTCGCCCGGTGCATCGACATGCAGGACCGGAAAGATGAGGCTCTGCAGCAGTACACCGTGACTTACGTCCAATACGAGGGGCACATCGAATGGTCGTCACGCGCATTTCTGCGGGCAGCCCTGATGCTGGAGGAAGCAGGCGAAAGGCGAAAGGCGTTCGCAGTCCTCGACGACATGATGAACCGGCTCGGTACCCTGTCCCACCCGTACGTGAACCGGGCACGCACGCTTCACCGCCGATGGCAGCAGGACGCCTCCTTCGCGCCGGAGGGAAAAAGGTCATGACCCTCTGCCGTATTCTTGTATCCGCAATGCTCCTCGCCGTCATGGCCCGGGGCACCCATGCGTCCGAAGCAAGTGCACCTCTCTAGGTGCCGTCGGAAGGGCTGGCGCTTTGGCGCGCGGCGATTGACGCATATTTTCAAGGGGATCTCATCGACGCTCTGCAGAAACTCAAGTGGTACCGGCAGCGGGTCGAAAAGGGAGCGACGGAGTGGCACCCCACGCTGGTGACCTATCTCCGGATCCAGTGCGCGGCCGACCTGGGGCACTTCGAAAAGGTCTACGATAAACTAGACCGGCTGAACATACACGAACTGCCACCGCCGCTTCGATACCGGGCGGACCTCCTCCAATGGGAACGTAGCCTTGCGGACCCGAAATCGGCGGCAGTGCCATCCAGTTCCGTCAATCCGGACGAGGTGCCGCCCATGGCGGATGCCCGGCTGGCGATCGCGAAAGGCATGAGCCAGGAGCAGAATGGAAACATCGAAGAAGCGCTCGAACTCTACGCAAGGGGCATCGTGCTCGCCGCCCCCGAAGACCATGAGGAAACGCAAAAGACAATCCAGCGAGCAATCGAGCTGCTTACGATCTCGGAACGGGGAGAAGAAGCGACACGGTTAATGCGAGTGCTGGAGGCCGTCTACGGGCAACATTGAGAGGGCTCCCCCGATTTGTCTCCATCTGTTTCGGTGAAGGACGACGGTCAGGTGTGTTTTAGCGGGGGCATGTTTGCAGTGGACCCGACAAACACATCTCAGGTCAAAGACTGGGTTTTCAGCCATCTACCCCAATCAGGAGAACACGCCATAGAACTGGTGGCGCGGTTGTCGCCGCTGCGGGTCGGTCTCTTGCTGATGGGGGTGGTCGCCGGGGCGCCGTTTAGTCTGGCACCAGCGCTATAGCAAGGCCAGGGCCTGCTCCAGGCTGATGCGGCGGAAGAATTGCTTGATGGTTTTCGATGGGCCAAAAGGGCTGGATTGGGCCCGATCGGCTTCGGGCACGGAGTCGAGGACGCTGCGGTACCAGTCGGCGAAGGGATCGGCGGCGCAGCAGATGGCGAGGTCGGGCTCGGCCACGGTGCCGTCGGGAGAATATAGGTAGCAGGTGTCAACAAGGCGGGCGGCCGAGGCCAGTTGCTGGCGTTGGAACTCGTGGTCGGAGGGCACGCCCTCGGGGACCAGAAGGATATTGACGGCGCGGTCAGTGATGGCGTTGAGGCGGTCGATGGGGTCATCGCCGACCAGCACGCTCTTGTGATCGGGCCAGATGTCGAACATCCCGTAGGCGGCAAGCGGCTTGCGCGATTGAAAGGTGAAGAAGTCGGGATAGGCGAAAAAATCGCCGGTGCTGGCCCGACAGGTGTTGTAGAAGGCGGTGACATGTGCCATGACCAGGGTGATTGCGCCGACGCCCTCGACGCGGTCGGGGGCGAGCAGACCGAGGCGTCGGGTGTTGGTATAGCCGTTGAAGTAATCGGCGAGCGGAATGGGGACGCCGTCGGTTTCGATGGCGAAATCACTGTCGCGGAGCTTGGAACTGTGCATGGATTAACAGCCTTACAATTCTTCGCCGAGGACGCCCCTGCTCCGGGCCAGCAGAGCGAGGGTCCGAATGTTTCTTTTTTCAAGGAAACAGGCCAACAGCATCGGTCCACCGCTCACTGATTCCGGGAAATCTACCCTTTCCCCCGGACCCGCTTGTACCGCCCCTGGTTCTTGCGAGCTAGTTTGCGCAGGAATCGCCGCGTGTTGTCGTCGGCCTCGTATCCGACGCAGTGAACCCGGGCGCGTTGTCTGCCCTTGGAAATATAAAACTGATCCTGGAGGGTAGAGATGTGATCGAGAATATCGGCCTGCGTCCAGTAGTTCATAACCGGATTGCGGGAAGTGCTTGCCGAACGATTGGAGGGCCTCGGCGGCGGGCCGCCTCCCCCTTCGGAAATGCTGGGTCCCAATCCCTTCTTGATGCGCTTTTGCCTCTCCTTCTCCCATTCCTCCATCGCCTTTTCCCATTCCCGAACTTCCCGGTCGGAGACTTCATGCCCGCCCGTGGACACCTGGGTGTAGGAACCAGTTTCCGGATCGAACGGCTTTTGAATGACTGGTACGCCGTCAGTAATCACAAAGATGATTCCGGCTCCCATTTCGAAACCGGTCGTCAGCGCGAGATCCAGCCGGCTTGTCCCCCCCGCAGCATGCGGGCTCGCGTTCTTCACGCGGTAATTCCCTCCCTGCAGTCCGTAGGGCCCCTCCATCGTGTTAAACCGCATGATCCAGTCCGCTGCTTCCTGTTTCGACTCCGGCGAGACACGCTCCATCTTGTCCCAGCAGGCGGAGACTGCATCCTCGAATGCAATCACATTGAAAAAAGAGCCGTCGGACACCTGGTAGAGCACGTCCTGCAGCGCTTCCTTGACGCGGTTGAACCCCGCCAGCCCCCCGCGGACGTCCTCGCACATGCTCAATGACACGTCGACGATAATGCACAGACGATGTCCCTTCTCCCGGATGCCGAAAAATCTAACGGACGACTGCCCGACGCCTTCACCCACCCCTTCGCCAAGTCCGCCGCCGATTCCCTGACCCCGCCCCGATACGCCCTGCGTGGAGAACTTCCGCATCACCTTAGCCTGCGTCGGCTCAGGCAGCTTCTTGATCTCCGGGAGCGAGATCCGCGCCGGAGCGGCGGCGGCAATACGCGGCTGCGGCCGCGGCCGGGCGCTTCGCTTCTGCATGTCCTGAACCCGCACTTTCATCTCCAGTTTCCGTGGCTCCAGCGCCGGCGTCACGGGCTCCTCCGCGATGAAAACACTCTGAGGCTTGTAAGAGACACGGATGGCCACCACAAAAACAGCCAAGACACCGAATAGCAGGTGGACAGCCAAGCTGATCAGAACCTCGTTGCGGGACAGCGGGCGCATAAAAAAACCAACCAGCCCCGATCCCCGGGTCTTCTTCGACTGTCGATCCCCATCCATCGACCTGCCATAATAACTCATCAAGAACAGAAGGTAACGAAGTTTTGTTTTTGTTCTGCTTCGTTAGCGTTATTTTCTTCCGTTCAAACAACGGAGCCGAAAACCACCATGAATATTACGCGCACGCAGCTCTCCTTCTTCCTTGTTCTCTGTTCCTATCTTCTATCCGGGTCCGCGGCGGCGGAATCCTGGCTTCGGCACCCGAAGTGGGACGAAGGACTTGCCGAAATCGGACTCTACGAGGGGAAACTGCTCAAATACGGGGCCCTGCGGGACGCCATGGTCGATCTCATCACAGTGCGGGAATACTTTCACCCCGATCGGAAGGTGAAAACCCCATCCGCAACGACCGGAAACCGGGACTCCGTCCCCGTGATGAAACAGAACCTGACACGCCGGATCCGCACGGGAATCTACGAGTACATACAGGCAGGCAGCACGTTTGTACATCGGGATACGGGACGCCTGGTGAAAATATCCGCCGTGAGCACTGAATGGTGCGGCAACAGTTCTGCGACGATCACCTGCGTCGGATCGGAGTACGAGTTGCGCATCGCCAACTACATGGACAACGAGGGCCTCAGCCTCGATTCTGTGTCAACGAGCAGCGACGTGCTGTTCTACGACCAGCTTCTTCTCCATCTCCGAGGCAATGCGGACTCGCTGCAGCCAGGCCGCGCCTTTCGACTCGTCGACTCGATGGTTTCGAACAACCCCGCATACCGGGAACGTGCCGCATCGATCACGTCGATCGAACATTTTCCCGGCGACGGGATCACTACTCCGCTCATCATTATCACCGTACGGGTGGGAAACGACACGGAAACCTTTCACCTCGCCGATGACCCCCTGCGGCACCTGGTCCGGTGGGAAAACGACCGTGGGGAACACCTGAGCCTCCGAAAACGGCTCTTCCTCGACTACTGGAACCGGAGCCGCCCCGGAGACGAGCAGTGGCTGGAGTAGGTTTTACCGGTCTCCATCCGGGATCCTTCCCCCGCCGGATTCCACACCATCCAGCTGCCAAGGCAATCCGACCCAACAATTGGGTCGTGGCGCCGTGAACATTCGTGCATCATGGATCTGTGATGAACACGCATATGCCAGAACTTATCGTTGCGCTCGACGTCTCCGATTCCGGCGAACTTCCGG
>CAZTAB010000321.1:0-7700 GCA_964611475.1 uncultured Verrucomicrobiota bacterium
ACTCGATAGATATCGTCGGTGCTATCTGGGAGCGAACAACAACCGGAGGGAGGACCCCGGGGCGGGTCCGGCCAGTAAATCAGGAAGAAAAATTATTGATCCAGCGCGTCCCGCTTCGCGCTCACGGGAGAAACTGGAAAATCATAGGTCAAACATGAAAACAACACGAAAAAAGCCCACGAAAAAAGGCGGCTCACGCCGGAAGACCGGCAAATCGCTGCGGGTTGCTATGATTGGTGCCGGGGGGCGATCCCTGGCTGTGCACTACCCTTCGCTTCGCGACCTTCCCGGCGTGAAAATGACCGCCGTTTCCGACCTGGACGAGTCAAGAATGCAGGATGCCGCCGACCGCTTCGACATCCCGGGCCGATACACGAACTACGTCGAGATGATCGAGAAGGAGAAGCCGGATGCCGTCTACGCGATCCTTCCTCCCCACCACCTTTATGACATTGCCGCGACCGTGCTCGACATGAAGCGGAACCTGATCATTGAAAAACCCCCCGGCGTAAAAAGCGAACAGGCCCGCCAACTTGCACAACTCGCCCAAAAGAAACGAGTTGTCACCGGCGTCACCTTTCAGCGACGCTATTCACCGCTGATCCAGCGTGGCAAACGTATCTGCGAAAAGAAAGGCCCCGTCCACTCGGCGGTGGCAACTTTCTACAAAAACGCCGTCGGTGGTGGGCCCTACTACGCTGGGGCGATCGACATCCTAACCTGCGATGCGATCCACGCCGTGGACACCCTTCGCTTCCTGTGCGGAGGCGAGGTCATTTCCATAGCGTCTGACGTGCGCGAACTCCTGGCGGATTTTCACACAGCCCACTACGCCCTGATCCGGTTCTCATCCGGGGCCACAGGCACACTGCTGACGAACTGGATGACCGGCAGAAGAATTTTCAGCGTGGAAATTCATGCGCCGGGCGTGTCGTTTTTTGGCGACCCCGAGGAAGAAGGACTCGTGTACGCCGATGGTGACCTGGAGCCGAAGCATCGAATTGATCCCTTCGATCTGGTCGGGAGCAGGGAGGGATACAGGGCATTCGGGGAATATAACATGAACAAACACTTCATGGATTGTATCCGCGCCAAGAGGCAACCCAGCTCGTCCCTGGCGGATTCCGTGAAAACCATGGAACTGGTGGACGTGATCTACGCCGGACAAATTTGAATGGGTGCATGACCGGATGGACGGTTCGGCCAGGAAGGCCTGGCCTACATATTCCGCTCGGGCAGGTACGCCTCCAAATGGAGCTCGTACGTGACACCCCCGCCGGGCACCCGCGGTTGGATTCCCTCCGGATGGCGCACGTGGCAGATTCGACGCCCTCGCGAGTCCTCGCACTCCACCTCGATGGGTCCGGCTGGCGTGGGAATATCGGCGCGGCACCAGTGCACGACATCCCACACAGGATTGACCTCGAAGGAGGCAAACCCGGGGGTCCGAGGCCGGACACCGACAAGGTACGCGCCGAACAGATACACAGGAATGGCCGACCAGGCATGTGAAAGGCTACCGGCACCATCGAAGTCCCATCCTCCCTTCAGCGTTTCCCAGAAACTGGTCGCCCCCGCAAACAGCATGCCGCCCCAATCCCCGGTTACGGCCTCAAAAACCGCCGGGCCGTACGATTCCCGATCCTGGAGCAACGCCTCGAACTTGTAGATCGACTGGCTTAACGTGGTGTTGACGAGTCCATTTTCCGGCTCGACAAGCCGGGAGCGAAGGGAGTCCGCGGTCGACTTGTCGCAGACCCCACCGCACATGGCCAAAGCCTGCACAAGTTCCGAGGCGGGCGCATCGGCCTTCGTGCCACGGGTCATTTGATAGAGCCCGGCATCCGGATCCCAGAACGCATCGTGGAAAACACGGCGGACCCGGCGCGCGGCGGACCGGCAGTGCCCGGAAAACGACTCATCGCCACACCAGGATCCCAGCCGCGCCCCAGCGTCCAGTGCACGAACCAAGAATGCATTGAGGGGAGCGTCAAAACGAATCGTGCGCAGCGTCTCGAAATGACAAGCGTCCCCCCCCTCGCCATGCAACCCGTCGTCCCAGTCGTAAAAATGCCAGAACCGCTCTCCGGTCTGCGAAGGAAACAGATCCTCGACAAACGATGCGGTGTAGGTGTGCACCATTTTTTGCACGATGGGCAGCATGCGTCTGGCGAAGGAGACATCGCCAGAGAACAGCACGGTCTCCATCACCTCTATGATCCACACCAGGCTGAATGCGGGGATGGTGATTGGTATCTCTGCCGGAGCGCAGAGTTCCAGGTATCCATCGTCCTTCAGACCCCGGCCGAGAAGTTCGAATGAAACCTGGGGAAACTGGTAGTCTCCAAAGCAGTAAAACCCGCAAAGCGCCTGATTCCTCGCGTCGTTTGCATACAGCCCCTGTTCGCGCCACGGGGTATCCTCGTAGTGTTCGTGCATACACAGCTTCAGCGTACGTACGCCAACTTCGTGGATCCGGCGGAACAGCCGATCGGAACTGTCAAACCGGCCCTTTTCCGTCACGGGGTAATCGGCAGGCAGCAGCCCGGCGTAGTGGAGGACCACTTCCTCATCCTGACCTGAAACATGGACCTGGAGATACCGGCAGGCCCACCGCGTAATGTAGTAGGTGAATCGAAGGCGGCCATGGCCGGTCACGACGCGGGAGGCAAAATTTCGATTCTGGATCAGGGCCCGGACTCTCAGGTCATCCAAATGCTCGCCATATGCAACGTCCACAACGGCCGACGAGTTCGTGTCCATCTCCAGGTCGAGGTACCCGCACTCATTCCGGCCAAGGTCCAACACCATGAACACTCCGTCGGCTCCCGACTCCGGCGCGCAGATAGTCAACGGCTGATCAAGCGAAACCGGAGTCCAGCACAGCGCGCCACCCGGAGCGATCAACGGAAACATCTCCAGCGCCGTTCTTGAAGAGAGGAAATCCGTCTGCATCTGCCCCGCGACGGAGGTCCCGGGCGACGCCGTCCGCCTAAACATCCCCTGGGCGACAATGGCAACCGGGGCTCTCCCGCGAATCTCCAGCCCGCGCAACAGGCGCGGCGCCACGGGTCGAAGCGACGCCGGAGCCATGTCGTCTTCCCGGACTCGCGTCCATCCGCCGGACGGATCCGACGCCATCCCGCACCAGCCGTCATCCCGGCGCGCATCGTATTCGAACGTGAAGGGAAGCTGAGGCGAGTACCGTGGCATCGGGCCCTGCCTATAGGATGAGGACACCCGCCAACCTGTGCTGCTTCCGCTACACATCAGGGTGCGTCCCGAACACAGCAGGAACAGCACGCCCGGGCGTCCCTTGATATAGGATTGGTGCGAAACCCCGCAATAGTGAACGAGAATCGAAACGACATTCCTCCCGGGACGAATGGCATCTGTCACACCATATTCATCCATTGACTTGCGATCCGGGTAATCGGTGAACTGCCCGGTGCCAACGAATGTTCCGTTAATCCATGCGGCGTAGTTCGTGTCTGCGCTGATGGAAAAGATGGCCTCGCCAGGCGGTTGGTCCAGGATAAACTCCTGCCGAAATTCGACAAACTGATTCACATCGTCCGGATCCGCATGCTGCGCCGGCCAAATCCACGTTGCATCGTTTCCCATTGTTTTTTAAACCCGAAAGAATTTCATGCGCACCAAAATCAGAGACGGCTTCGCATCCGGAAGTGCCTGATTTCCCCGAACAGGGTCGGGCTGTCACCGACCACCTCGTATCCGAGTCGCCTGTAAAAGCCAACCGCTTCTTCACGAGCGTTCAATACAACGCTTTTCATTCCTACCCGGTTCGCCAGGTCCTCGATCCGCAAAAGGATCGCGCTGCCTACACCCCGTCCACGCCACTCGGGAAGCACAGCCATGTACCGAACCTGCCCCTCCGCCGGACAACTGCAATGAAAGCGCCCGACTCCAATGAGTCGGCCCGTCGTATCGTGAGCAGAAATGTGCTCGGCCTCCTTCTCGTGGTCGTCCTTCTCGGACCCGGGCGGCTGTCCCCAAGGCTCACGCAGAATCCGCCAGCGCAAACCGTAGTACATTGCATATTCCGGCGGCGACCCCGGTGACGCAATCCTGAATTGATGCTGCTCATTCATGCGGGTGAAACTGCCAAAAACCTGGATTCCGTACGACCCCAAAACGACGGGCACACTGCGGTTCCGCTTGAATGTCAGGCTGGATTAACCATAGCATTCGGCCCAATGAACTCGTCAACTGTCCTCCTTCTCATCGGGACCGTGGGAACTATCCTCACAGGGAACACGGCACGAACCGACTGGCCGTCCTTTCAAGGCCCGAACGGAAACAGCGTCGCCGATGCAAAGGGCCTGATGAAGAATTGGCCCGAAGAGGGTCCCAGGCTCGAATGGAGTCTCCCGGTCGGTCCCGGTTTCGCGGCGGCCGTCGTGCAGGCTGGAATGGTCTACCTGCTCGACCGGAAGCCCGGGGAGCAGGACATCCTTCGCTGCATCGAGTTGGACACCGGCACGGAGGCATGGAGATATACCTATGACGCGATGGGGAATATCGACTACGCCGGATCGCGCACGCAGCCGGCAGTTACCGACAAGCACGTGTTCACGGCCGGGCCATTTGGCCACGTCCACTGCATCAGCAAGGAAACCCAAAAGCCGATCTGGTTACGGGAACTGACTCATGAGTTCGACATCGGCCAGCCCGGATGGGCGTTCAGCCAAAGCCCCCTTCTCTTCCGGGACGTGATCATTCTCGCTCCGGTTGCGAAAGACGGAGGTGTCGTGGCCTACCGCCAGGATAACGGGAAGCTTGCTTGGAAATCCAAAAGGCTGGAGGGCCAACTCGGGTATACATCCCCCGTACTCGCGAAAATAGCAGGCGTTCCCCAGGTCGTGGTGGCCACCACGGCCGGATTGAGTGGCGTCGACGCCCAGGACGGAACGATCCTCTGGCACAATGGAGACTGGACCTGCGGCATTCCGATCTCCAGCCCCCTCCCCATCGGGGACGGCCTCATTTTCATCACGGGAGGCTACGGGGCTGGCGCGGCAATGATCGAAGTGCGCAAACACGGACAGGTATTCCATGCCAAAACGCGCTTCAAAACCGACAAGTGCCGGGGGCAGATCCAACCCCCGGTTTTGCACCAAGGCCACCTCTACTTGAATGGAAACGACAAGGCCAAAAACATCGGGTTTCTATGCATGGATCTTGATGGAAAGGTGAAGTGGAATACCGGCACTTCGCCGGGATTCGGCTGGGGTGGAACACTGCTAGCGGACGACATGCTCTACGTGGTCGACGGCAATACCGGGGACTTGTGCATGATCCATCCCGATGCGGGCGGATACAGGGAAGCAGGGCGGGCACACTTTCTCGACGGTGGAGAAATCTGGGGATACATTTCGCTTTCGAACGGAAAGCTGCTGATGCGGGACCAGTCAAAACTCGTTTGCGTGAACGTGCAAACTCCGTAAGTGGCCCTTCTCAGGCTGCGCATAGGATGTATGGTCTGATGAATTGGAAACATCAGTGCTTCGTACATACGACGGTTCGGAAAACATCCTGGAGGTTTCGAATCGCAATCCTATGCGCACTCTCGCTCCTCTTGATCCCAACGCGAAGCCTGTGGCTGGGCTCGATCGGCACGAGCCTGACCCACCAGGATCCGCCAGCCCCGGCGGATCTCCTCGTCCTTGAATATTACACGCCCAACTACCTACTCTTCGAGACGGCGCACGGCTTGATCAAAAGTGGAGTCTCTCGAAACGTGCTGATTCCCGTGGAAACGCCCGATCCGGGCGTTTCAAATCCCGTGGCCACAGAAATCGCGAGGATATTGGCCTCCCATGCACGGTTGGCAGACACCATCCAGGTTCAGGTGGATCACATCGAACCGATCACTCTGAATGTTGCGCGGCAGGTCGCCAAGAAAATCCATGCCGAAGGCGCCAGCTCGGTGATTCTCATCTCCCCAACCTTTCGCAGCCGCCGCTCCCTCCTTGTGTATCGTTCCGTCCTTGAGCCCATGGGCATCAACGTACAGTGCATCCATCCCGTCGAATCCGTGGCCCCCCGGAACTGGTGGCATACCCTCCACGGAATCCAGGACGTCGCCCTCGAATTGATAAAGTTGCAGTATTACCGGTTCATTGTCCTTTGATGTACGAAACCGGTCGGCACAAAACCGGGTTCAGGCGATCCCACCAAATAAACCTGGCCGAGAAGTCAATGAACCGCCCATACCAGGCTTTGAAGTACAGCAGCACCCACATGAGGTGGTTGGAAACCTTCTGTCCCGGACGGCATCCAGCAATTGAACTCGAAACATGCGCCGCAGCGGGGACATTCGATGTTCTTTTTTGAGAGCCTGAATACAGGCTCGCATTTCAATGTACATTCTGTGTACATTTTGGTCCCCTTTTGTAATCACGCAAAGACGAGCTGGGAGACCATTTCCCCGGCCAATCGGCCACAGGAGAAAGCCCAGTGAACCAACGAGCATGATCCCGAAGCAGCCATGGACGCCGAACCGCGCGCTCCCTGCGGTATTTCTTGTCCTCGGCATGATCACCCTCCCGGTCTTTCACAGCACGGCCGGCGTCATCAGCGTCAACTTCACGGGCCTCAACGCGCCGCCGGTCGAGGGCCCCGCGGGGTTGACCGCGATTTCAAATTGGAACAACTTGGCGGGTGCCGGCCTGGCCATTCCCACGGCCTTGATCGACGACACCGGTTCCGATTCCGGCGCATCCATCACCTTTGCATCCAGCCAGTCCGGACTCACGATGAACCTCGGGCAGTTCAGCGAAAATCTCAGGTTGTTCGACGGACAGATCTTCGCTTCCAACGAGGAAGCGGATGCCGTCGTCGAGCTGCGTAATATCCCCTACACGAAATACGACATGATCGTATACTACGGGCACGGCCCCAACCACCAAAACAGGACCGTCACCATCTCCGACGGGACAACGACGTTCTTCGCAAAAAACGAGAATCTGAAGTCATACGAGGTGCCGGTCGAGTTCGTGCAGGTAACAACCTCCAACACGCCAGCGTCGAAGGGAAACCACGTCGTATTCCGCGAGCTGTCCACGTTGAACACAACGCTGACTTTGTCCTATTTGGACGGCCGGTCGGGCATCGCCGGAATCCAGGTCGTCGCGGCCCTTGTCGATGCCGACGGGGACGGGCTGGACGACATCTGGGAAGTCGAGAACTTTCCATCCATCTCTTCGCACGATGCGGACGATGATCCGGACGGCGACGGACTCGACAACCTGAAGGAAGCTGCCCGGCGTACCAACCCCTTGAATCCGGATACAGACCACGATGGGCTGACCGACGAGGTGGAAACGAACAGCGGCGTGTTTTCCGGGACGGCTGACACGGGGACCGACCCCCTGAACTCCAACTCGGACGGTGACCGGGTAAAAGACGGGGGCGAAGTGAACCGCGGGTACAACCCGCTGAATGCCATGGACGAACCGTATCTGCCAAACGTCATCCTCATTATTGCAGACGACCTGGGCTCAGCAGAAGTTGGCGTGTACGGCCAGACCCTGATCCAAACTCCTCGACTCGATCAAATGGCGGCCGAGGGAATGCGATTCACACAGTTCTATTCGTCCGCGTCGATCTGCGCCCCGGCACGCTGCCAGATGCTTACTGGCAAGCACGCGGGCCATGCGGTCATTCGGGACAACACG